>JAUWJS010000091.1 GCA_030607575.1 Candidatus Heimdallarchaeota archaeon
GAAATAATAGTTAGTTCTACTAATGTTTAGTAGTGTTTCTCTGATGACTCAAACCTCTTTGGAAAAATGTAATATGGTTGAACAAGGTTATCAACCAGGTTCATGTGCTGTCCAAACCAAAGAAGGTGTAAAGAAAAGAGCTTGTGATGTAACTTTCCGAAAATCAGCTGAAGGATCATCTGAACGTGTAATCAAATCCATGCATCTTTCCCGTCCTGAAGATTATTTTTCTATTTACCAAAGTGGTTGTAATCATAGTTGCTTGAAATGTCATTCATATGAATTTAGTAAGTTTGTAAATGGACAATGGAAAAGTAGTGATGATTTAGCAAATACAGCTATTGAATATTACAATCAAGTAACTGTGTTTGAACCTCGAGAACGAGCAACAACTTGGCATGCAAATGACCTTTGCAGACATTGTGGGTCTTGTGTTCTTACAGGAGAATTTTCTGACAAATGTCCAAGAAAATTAAAGAAAGAACAAGTTATATTAAGTCCTCAAGGATTTGGACCAGCAAGAAATATAATTGCATTTACTGGGGGAGATATGATGTGTAAACCTGAGTTTTATGTTGAAACAACAAAGAAAATTAAAGCTGAACATGATGACTTGTGGGTGCTTTTAGAAACTAATGGATATGGTTTGACACCTAAGAATCTTGAAGAATATGCAACTGCTGGAGTTGATTCCTTTTGGTTAGATATCAAAGCATTTTCCGAAGAAACCTATAGAGAACTTTGTGGAACTTCAAACAAACAAATTCTAGAAAGTGTTCAAAGAATAATAGATTTAGATTTCACATTAGAAATACTTACTTTATATATTCCTGGATTAGTTGAAACAGAAGAACATGAAAGAATTGCAGAACTAATCGTTGATATTGACCCTAATATTCCAACTACCTTACTAGCTTTCTTTCCCTGTTATATGTTGTCCCAACCAGTATATAGAGGACCTACAATGCTGGAAATGGTGAAAAGTTTTCAGTCAATAAAAAAGAAGGGAGTAAAGAATTTGAGATTAGGTAATTTAGGAGTGTTTGTCAAAACAAATAATGACCTTGAATTTCTTGAAAAAACTCTTGGACCAAAATTTAACTAAGAGAAAGTAGAGAGATGGAAAAAATCAAAAAGACATAAAGAAAGATAAGATGAACATAATGAGCAAACGATTAACTGCTATTCTAATTGGAGCAGGGAACAGGGGTGCAGATACGTTTGGGGAATATGCACTTGAAAACCCAGAATCTATCAAAATTATTGCAGTTGCTGAACCTCAAAAAGCTCGAAGAGCAAAAATTGTTAGAAAGCATGTAATTCCCGAAGAAAACATTTTTGAGAGCTGGGAACCCCTGCTTGACAAAGAAAAATTTGCTGATGTTGCACTAATAATGACACAAGATCAAATGCACTATGAACCAGCAATTAAAGCAATGAACCAAGGTTATGATGTTCTTCTTGAGAAACCAATGGCAACTACTCTTAAGGAATGTAAATCTCTCGCTGATGTTTCAGAAAGTACTTGTAAGATTTTGCACATATGTCATGGTTTACGTTATGCTCCATTTTTCTCTATAATAAAATCGATAATTGAATCTGGTAAGATAGGAGAAGTTGTGAATATATCTTTACGTGAAAACGTTTCTCCATTTCATTATGCTCATTCTTATGTTAGAGGACATTGGCATAATAGAGAAAAATCAAGCCCCATGATTCTAGCTAAATCTTGTCATGATATGGATATTTTATTCTGGTTGGTAGGGCAGAAAGTTCAAAGGTTAAGCTCATTTGGTTCTCAGAAATATTTTGGGAAAGATAAAATACCTGAAGGAGCTCCAGATTACTGCATTCAAGGATGTCCTATTGAAAAAACTTGTTTATACAACGCATCACGAATCTATCTTGATATAATACCTTTATTGCAGATTGGAGCAAAAAGCTCTAAAGGTTTAGAGAAATTCATTGTAAAATCTGTACTAAAGTTTCCTAAATTAACTAACCTACCTCTCTTTAGAAAAGTTAAGAACTATTCAGAATGGCCAGTGAGCACCATATCTTCAGATATGTCAAGAGATGGGAAAATCAAAGCTCTAAATGAGACCAACTATGGAAGATGTGTTTATAAGATGGATGAACATAGTGTTGTAGATCATCAAGTAGTCAATATAGAATTTGAAAATCAAACTACAGCCACTTTTACATTACATGGATTCTCAAATGAAGAAGGGAGAACCTTAAGAGTTGATGGTACAAGAGGAACACTAATTGGAGAATTTCTTGCTTCAGGAGATAATATTGTTCTCTTTGATCACTTGACAGATAAGAAGACTATTGTAAGAAAAACTGGAAGTTTGATTGGGCATGGAGGAGGGGATGTAGGTATAATGGAAACCTTCCTGAAAAGTGTGAAGTTAAAGACCAATCACGATGTTATGACAAATGCAAGAGCATCGTTAGAATCTCACTTAATGGCGTTTGCAGCTGATATTGCTAGATTGCAGAAGAGAGTAGTAGAAATAGAAGAACTAAGATAGCAAAATCAATACAAATAGCATAAAGGAAATATAGTGTTAAATCAAGGTTGCTTAATGATACAAAATATAATCATTACACATTCAAGTGGATTACCTCTCTTTGGTCGTTCTTTAATGTGTCATATTGGAATGCACTGCATTGACTTGGCTAAAGACAATACATTTGCAGATGAAACTATGCTTAATTCTGCCCTATTAAATGCAATGTTGATATACGATCAAGCAGATCCAAACCATTTTTATGAATTTAAAATGGATCAAGCAAAAACTTTGACTTTTCCAACAGAGAAAGTAACTGTAATTATGTACACAGATCCAGAGGAAAATCTAGAGGATTATAAAAACAGATTAAGATTATTTGCAGATTTGTTCACAAAACATTACGGACACCTACTTGATGACTTCTCTGGAAATATAGAACCTTTTGCCAAGTTTCAGGATATAATAGCTGAAGAGGGTTTATTAGATGAAGGTGAGCGATTTAGAAAGAATTGTGTGGAATGCACATACGATAAAGCTTGTGCGTTTAGAATAACAATAGGCGCTCCAAATAAAACATTTCAAGAAATATTTGATTCAATTTTCCCCAGTAGTATATTCAAGAAAATGTGGCTAGTAATGGTAGGAATGTTCAAACCTAAATACATGATTTTCTAGACTTATGGTTATTTTTTTCTAGCAGCTTTTTTATTTGTTCTATAGTATTGAGATCGGATAATTAGAAATAACTGTGCTAATGGACTTACTAGTCTAATGAGAGATCTTCTTAGTTTAATTCTACTCTCAAATTCTCTCGCAAAATCTTCTAAAGTATATCTCTGGTATTTCAATAGTTCCTGAGAATCTTCTGTATAAAGCCAATCTGTATGGAACCAATCGTCATCACTTGTGGGTTCTCTGAAACATTCTCTAGGAATTGGACCAACGCCAAAAGCTTTCAAAAGTCGAGTAATATACTCTCCTCCAGTCATCTGACATTTTTCTCCCCCAGCTAGATTCATGATTTCATGTTTTGCAAAGTTATCTATAGCATTCACACAAGCTAAGCCAACATCCCAACTATGAATAGATTCTATTCGTTGATCAAATGGAACTTCAAACATCAGAGAAGGAATTTTCATCGGCATTCTTAATGAGGGAACTGCAGTCAATCTTAAAATAAACCAATCTAAAGAACTAGCCTGAAGAATCTTCTCCATTTCCCATTTCTGAAATGCATAAAGATCATGTTCAAGAGGTTTGATTTCATCAGTAACATATCTTGGAGGAGGTAAAGCCATTTTAGAACCATAAATTGCTAAAGAACTTGTAAAAATTACTTTAGGTTTCTTCTCTAATTTCTCTAAAGCATCAACAAGATTCTGCATACCACCCTCATTTACTTCTTTTGCATAATCCAGATTTTCGTCTGCTTCTGGTGGGATAATTGCACAGAGATGAATAACGTAATCAACTCCTTGTACTATTTTCTCTATATCTTCCTTATTTCGAATATCTCCCCATATAGTCTCAAAATTTCCTTGTCTAGATAGTATTTTTTTAACTTTAGTTGTTTTTCTATTTTTCTTATCAAAACATCTAACGTCATAACCTCGACGCAAAAGTTCGCTAAGAGTACTTTCTCCAACATTACCAAATGGACCAGTTAATAGAATCTTCATTATATGTCCTCTGTAGGTTTCAGAGACTAGTCTACTGGTATATAATATTTCCCTTGAAATAATCTTAAAAAAACCAAAATAGGATTTACAAGATTTGATAAATAAGAAATTAGAAGATATACTTAATCTTCCATTTTACTTTAGGGAACATATAGTTGAAAGAGAAGAAGATAATTACAAAAACAATTGCTTCAGCAGTAAATATTGCCCAATAGCCAATATAAGCTGTAAATAGAAATATCGCCATTAAACAAGCTGCAAATACAAAACCCAGGATGTATTTATAACCTTTATATTTCACTCTTATCTCTTCGACTGCAAATTTGTTTTTAAGCTTTCCAAATAGAAGTATCTTAAATAAAAGTGATGATACACCAATCAGAGGAAATACAGGAAGGAATGCTAAAGTTAGATACAATGAAGGATAGAAAATTGGTAACCTGATAAGAAAGAGTATGGATACAAGAATAGCAATTATAATTATACTGAAGAAATAAGGTAATTTAGCTTTTATTTGTTCTCTTGGTTTAATTGGAAGAGAAGCAGTAATTGTTTCTCCCCCCGTTTCTATATTAGTTAAACTAATGCTCAAAATGTATGAATTCATTACCACAAAAACCATAAGAACAATGAATAGATCAGTCAATCCTGTGTTACCAATAACTTCAGTAAATGCACCCGTGGAACCTAAAATAGCTGTATAGACAGGTAACATCAATGGCATTATTAACATCATTATTTGCTGTGTTTCTCGTGTAATTATAGAAATATCTCTTTTCATATATGCTCTTGTTGGAGTAGTAGATTTAATTTCAATATCATCAACAACAGTTTTTTTTCTCTTCGGGTCAAATCTTTTGATGTCTGGTGAAGAAATATTTCGTAGAGTTTTCAAGGCTTTCTTTGTTACAAAATAAACCAGCAGTATATATAGTAATAATCCAGTTACTGAACCAACGATTACTAAACTAGGAATCATAGAAAAGTCTACTAGAAAAATGGTCATCAAATATCCTAAAGAAAATGGAACAGGAATAAATGATAGAACAATATTCATTATCGAAGTAGATCCTGCATTTAATGGACTTATTTGAAAAAGGATAGGAAGTTTTTTTATTCCTATTTGGATAACCATGACAACTAGCATTGAAGTTATCAGATAAATTACCATGGTAGATATACGAACGAAATTAGCTCGTTTTGAGTTGAAATCGTATTCTTCCATAACTATAGCTAATTTTCTCCCTAAAATTACTAAAATAGCTAAATTGAAGATAGTATTCAAAACTGAGATAAGAATACTAACTATACTAATCAGAAATATTTTTCCTATTCCAAGATATAAACCAGCAGCTAAACTTACAGCTGTGGTAACACCTATGGGTAAAACGAGACTCATAACTATTAATTGTACGTTAATACTACGTGCAAACGTAAAGAGACCTATTTTTTGAATATGGTTTCTATTGAAAGGTAATGTATGAACCCATTCGTAAGGACCTCCAGACATTATTCCCCAAGATAACATTAATGCGAATACAATCAGAATAACAAGCTGTAATATAAAAAATAATGAAAAGGATAGACTTCCAGCAAAAGTTATCCATTCTGGATTTGATCCGAAATTTGGGTAAATCTGGAATATTGAAATTACGGGTAGGAAAACTAATGTAGCAATGTATATTGCTGCCATAAACTTGAAGATTATGTTTTGAGATCTTGCCACACGATCTTTTTGTATTCTTTCAAGAAATTTTTGCTGATTACTTCCCGCTGCTTGTAATTGAGCATGAAGAATTGCTTCCTTATAGACCCTTTTTGAAACTTTGTACAGTTCAGAATTTTTCATCTATTATCAGCCTATCTCTTATTGTTTCCTAGCATTTTCCGTAGATTCTGAACTATGTGAGCAATAGATTCATCTTGGTTTGTTAGTCTGAGGAAGATATCCTCTAAGTCAGCTCCTGCTTTATTTGCCATTATTGAAAGTTCTTCCATAGTTCCAATAGCTACAAGTTTACCCTTATCCATGATGGCTATCCTATCACAAACTTCTTCTGCAACTTCTAGAATATGAGTTGAAAAAATAACAGAACCACCACGTTCTTTGTGAAGTTCAAGGATTTCTTTAAGGACTTTTGCTGATTTAGCATCGAGTCCTGTAAGCGGTTCGTCCATTATTAGTAAATCAGGATCATGCAGTAGAGAGGCTATAACTTGCATTTTTTGTTTATTCCCTCTTGAGAGAGTTGCAATCAGCTTATCATAATATTCAACAGCTTCGAAAATCTCAAAATAATACTTGAGTTTCTCTGTTGTTCCTTTTTCATCGAGTTTTCTTATAGAAGATATGAAATTGAAAAGCATTCTAGGAGTCATCGATCTATATATCAATGGATCTTCTGAAACATACCCAATACGATTTTTTACTTTAATTTCTTCCTTACTAGGATCAAGTCCAAAAACCTCTATTTCACCACTGTCTTCTTCCAATAAACCAAGAAGGATTTTCACTGTAGTGGTCTTTCCGGCCCCGTTAGGACCCAAAAGGCCGAATATTTCTCCTGGTTTTACTTCAAACGATAATCCATTTACTGCTACAACATCTCCAAAACTTTTTACTAAATTATCTACTTTAACCATTACTTCAGAATTTACACTCATCTCATTACTCAACTTTAACAAACTGTGGAATAATTCCCGTTGAGAGATTGCTTTTGCACATTTATATATGTTTATTTTCGGATACAGGTTAAACTATCTTGGTCAATAGTGGATTTCTCTTCAATGCTAATTCTGTAGCTTTGTTGACAAAACTTGTTGGAAATCCTGAGTGTTGAAATAGATTCTTAAACAGAATTTCAGACTGTTCTTTATCATAAAGTGAGAATGAGGTTATAATATAAGCCATTGAAACTAATTTTCTCAGTTCATTAAAGATAACAACTGAAGCCTTGTCTAGATCTTGATCTTTAAGTTCTTCCAAAAGAGCAAGAAAATGATTACTCGCTTTATGTCCTTCAATCTCACCATCAATCAGATTGACTATTGTTACCTTATCAGGTATTTTTCCTGAAGAGCTTAATTTTTCAAATTGAGTTAATGACATGCCAAATAGACCCTTGTCCAGATTAACTTGACTAAACTCTTGTTCATCTATCCATTGGATTATTTCTGAAGAAATATGTTGATTAAAAATTGAAAGTGTGTCAATCACTAATCTAGAAGTTAATTTATCACCAACTATTATTACATTTTCTTCAGTGATAACAGGATAGAGAATTGTATCAAGTTTATCCCCTATAGCATTTTTCAGAAATGATAGTGACAGGTCTTCTATATCAACCGTAGAAAAATGATTTCCTGGATCTTCAATATTTTGAATAATATCTAGAATTTCCAGCATTTCCAATTGATTATTTTGTTCTGAAATTATCTTCAATTTTTCTTGAATTAGAGGAAAAATTCTGAAAGCTATATAGTCTAGTTCTCGAGGAAATCTTAGAATTCCTAGAATAGTTTGTGGTCCTTGTGCGTCAACAATTACTAGAGCAGAATTTTTCTTTTCAGGAGTTAATAGAAGAATCCCCGCTAATTCTCCTTCAAATTCTATATTAAGATTATACTTTTTTAACATATCTAGTATCTCATTTGCATCTTCCTTCTTACCTACGGTTTCGATAATTTCTATGTCAGTTTCTTCAAATTTAATTAAACTAAATAAAAGGGGTTCAGAACTTATCAGGGGATTCTGCGCAAAGAAAAGTGGCAGATTAGATATATCATGTAGTGTATGTTCTAAAATTAATGCTGCTTCTCCTTCAGAAAGGAGATCAGGATCTCTATCTGAAAGCAAAGGTTCTGCGCTAATACGAATTTGTTCAATAATTCGAGCGAGTTGCCTATCTGAAAAAAGTGTTTCCTCTACCTTTGTTTCAATAATAATTATAAACTCATAAATTTGAACAAATGAGATATTTTTATCGTGATATGAAATTGATTGAAGCTCTTGCCTATGTACTTCCTTTGCGAACGTTATGATTGCGCTTATAAGACTAGAAGCTAAGATATGCTGTGTTTCTGTTAGAATCTCAGGTTTAGAAGCCAACAATATACCAGAAGAAGTGACTAGTGATAGTTGAAGGCTTCGCATATTAGAACAAGTGTCTATCTCCTTTAAGTAAATTTCTTTAGTGGAAAACGATAAATAGAGACTAATAGATGGGTAAATGTTGAAGTTGAAGATGAAAAATGATGTACTTCTTTTTCAGGAATTGACTCATAGAGCTTGGCTAGCTAGGGATACTTAATTTTCAAGAGAGATATAGATATCGATATTTGGTAAAGGAGAATGAATAAATGTTAGAGATTTTAATGTAAGTAATCTAGCAGTGGATTTCGCTTTACAGCTAATTCTACTGCTTTTCTGAAGAAGCTAGTAACATAATCCTTTGATGAAGAAATATCTTTTAATCTAGTTTTAGCTTCTTCTTTATCTAATAAAGCTAAAGCTGTTAAATCCAATGTTAAATCAACTAATTTTTCCAAATCATGAACAATTTTAGTAACTACTTCGACAACAGATAGTTTCTTAATTACATCAAACATTCTTATAAAATGCTTACTGGATTTTTCTCCAGTAACCTTATTTGTCTCAAGATTGACGCAAGTATCGGTTTCTGTAATTATTTTCTTCTCAACAAGTTTTTTGTAGACTGATAAAGACATACCACAAAATCTTGCTTTCAGGAAACTTCTATTATTGGTCGTTATGTCCTCTTCTGCAGACCATAGGCTAACAAAGGTCTGTAAATGTTGAGTAAATATAGCCATAGAATCAATCACTAGCTTAACGGTAGGCTTATCTCCGATTACATAAACTGGATTTCCAAGTATAGCTGAGTAAATTGCTTTGTCAAGATTACGGCTTACAGTTCTATCCAAGAAAGTTAGTGAAAGATCTTCCATATTGATTTTTGATAATCTATTTCCAAGATCTTCCGTTTCCATTATCTGGCGAAGAATCTCTTCCATACTGAAGTTCTCCTTATTTTCATTCAATGAATTAAGATGATTGTTCATAACTTCAAATAATCTAAAAAGAACTAGATTCAGATTTTGGGGAAATTTTAGAATTCCAACTCTAGATTTATTACCTTCAGTATCAATAATGGTGTAGGTTAAACTTTTTTCACTTTCTATAAAAGTTAGAATTCCTTCCATATTTCCTCGAAATTTCTTGTTAGCTTTAAGTGTATCTAACATCAATGCTATCGTTGAAATATGTGCTCCTGAACCAACTTGATCCTTTATCTTCCAACCTTTGTTGGAATGAACTAGTGTAAAATGTGCAATTTCTGCATATTTCAAAGGTCTTTCTGAGATTGAGATGTCTAATGATTCTATATCTTTTAAACATTTATCTAAGATTATCGAAGCTTCTCCTTCTGTGATTCTATCTGGATCAGCCCCCTCTAATAATGGACCTGTACATCTACTAAATTTCTCTAGCAATTGCTTTAAAGTATCTTCAGTCAGTGTAGATTCCTCATCAATGGTTTCAAGAATTAAAACAAAATCATGAACTCTAATAAAAGAAACAGTTCTATCATGATAAGATATTGATTGTAATTCTCTGTGATGTACTTCTTTTGAGAATGAGATTAAAGCTGTTATTAGACCGGTTGCTAAGATTTGACTTGTATCATCATCAACTTCTGGTTTTGAAGCTAACAACAATCCAGTTGAAGTTACAAGCGATATCTTTATGTTGAACATTAGTTTAACCAAATAATTGGTATATAAGTAAATTTTCCTTTGAGCAAATCAAATAAAAAGAGTGAAAAATTGACAATTACACGAGATATAAAACGCAATAACCAGTTTCTAGGTGTATAACATCAGGTTTCTTACAATCATGTTGAAAGTCATCGTTGATGATAATAGAAATTATTTATAAGTATCCAAAGTTACATCGGTTTGAATTATGTATTTACAAATGGTGTAATTAAATGGAAAATGGAAATACTTGGGACCTTTTGCATAAAGCTGTTGAGAAAGGAGAAAATCTAGGCGTCAACTTCATTGAAGCTAGATACGATGATCTTAATCTAACAACTATCAACTACACAAATGAGATTATTAAGCAGTCATCATCTCTCAGCAGAAAAGGCATAGGCATAATGGC
>JAUWJS010000181.1 GCA_030607575.1 Candidatus Heimdallarchaeota archaeon
GTTCTTTTTTCTTGATCAAGTAACTGTTTTTTCCTTGGATTGTTTGCTTTTCCTGCAAATTTACCCAGTTTACCGCTTGAAAGAATAACACGATGACAAGGTATAATTGGACCAAACCTGTTTTTCATCATAACATTACCAACAAACTGGGCAGCTCCTGGAAAACCTGCTTTAGTAGCTAGTTCACCATATGAAACAGTTTCACCAACAGGAACCTCGAAGAGTGTTTGGAGTACTTTTACTTCTTTATCAGTAAAACCAGTAAAATCAAATTCTATATTAGGCAAATTATAATCGGTTCCATTTTCAATTCCGATTAAAGCTTTGATATATGGATGCTCATTTTCTTCAACACTTACATCTTCATCAACAATTCTTGACAAATAGAAAATAGCATCTTTCTTGTTTTTAAAAGAAGAATGTGAGTAGTACAGTTTTTCTTTATTTAACAGAATCCCTGCCCAATTTTCTTTATTTTTGGAAATTACTATTTTCATCATATCACAATTTTTTTTAATTGTTTCAGTATATAAACAAATACCACTTGGAGATTCTTACATGCCTTTATCAGTTTTATCAATTGAAGAAAATCTTACTAGATATTTTGAGAATAAATTCTCAGAAAGGAGAGAAAATAGAATATCAGAAATAACATCACTTGCAAAGGGTTGGGAAACAGAGCTATTTTCTTTTAAATACAAATACATAGAAGAGGGGGATTCTATAAAAAAGCAACTAATTCTCAGAATTTATCCAGCTAGAAATGTTGAAAAGAAAACAAAATGGGAATTTGAGGTCCTAACATCTTTGTTTAAGGTAGGATACCCCGTACCAGAAACTCATGTTCTTGAGTTGGATTTGGAATATTTCGAATACCCCTTTATCATTATGGATAGAATTAGTGGTAAGGATATGGGGGATGATTTTACCAAAGCTTTGCAAGAAGGAAATTTAGGAAAAATCACAAATGAAATTCTTCCTATACAAACAAAACTATTCGTGGAACTTCATAATTTGGATTGGAAAATACTTCCAATAGATTTTGAATCAGATATAGAAATAACTCCTGGTTACTTACTGGATAGATTAATAATAAATTCAGAAAAAAGGGTTGAAAAATTTCAACTTCAGGATCTAAATCCCATATTTCAATGGCTCAAAGAGAAAAAACACACTTTAAAATTTGAGAAGATTTCAATACTTCATAATGATTTTCATCCTCACAATATCATTATTTCAGAAGAAGACAAAGCATACGTAATTGATTGGCCAGCATGTTTTGTTGGTGATTTTCGTCAAGATCTTGGTTGGACATTGCTGTTAACAGGTGCGTACACATCCAAGGAAATTCGAGATATGGTTTTGAAGTTTTATGAAGAAAAATTGAGATCAGAAGTACAAGATATAGAATACTTTGAGATTCTAGCTGCTACAAGGAGAATTATGGATATGTTCATTTTTCTAGAACAAGATTCTGAAATAGCAGGTATAAGGGATGAAACAAGACAACAGATCAAAGAAACAGCTTTCCATTTGGAATATGTTGCTAAGTTGGTCAAAGATATTACTGGTATTTCAATCCCCAGATTCAAAGAATTAATTCAATCACTTTTAATAGAGTGAGATGACAATATCATTTGAGAATTACAGAAACTAAAAACATAATAGAAAAGCTTGTACGAGAGATAGTTTATGAATGAGATTCAAATTGTAAGTTTTCCATATAAAGGTGAAATTCTTCATGGAAGTATTGTAAGGAAGAACAAGAAAACTGTTACAGTAAAAACAGAATCTCATACATTTAGAGTTCCCTATTTATTATTGACTCCCACAATGAAACCTCCAAAACCAAAGACTAAAACTAGAAACTGGTCTGCTTCCCAGGCTAAGGATTACAAAAAATCTCTGGAAACAACTATTAATTCTTTACCCAGAGGGAGTGCTAAAGTTCTGCAAGTTGCAGTAAAATTTCTTGCTGAAGCCTTGAACAATGGAGATGAAGAAGCAATTAATAATTATGCAAATGAGACACTTGCTGAGTTAAATAGAACCTACAAGTTACCTCATTTACGTGTGTATACTGGAGGTAAAAGACGCTTAACAAGACGAGGAGGTCAATATTATGGCGTTTATAAGACTCGGGGAGGTGAAGATCAAAGACATTCAATCTCAGTTTACAGTAGGACAGCTAAAACCAAGAAGTATATAGCACCAAAAACATTTCTTAGAACATTGATTCATGAATGGGGACATCACTATGATAAGTATAAATTGAAACTTGCTCATACTTATCATACAAAGGGATTCTATGAAAGACTGAATGCTATTTATTCAGAGCTCAAAGAACCTTTAGGGTAAATAGAGAAAAAGAGTTCTAGAATCAACCTAGTTAAATTCATTTGATTTTGTAGTTATTTCTTTATGCTTAAAACAATCAACCAAGTGATCGTTTACCATACCAACAGCTTGCATAAAAGCGTATATAATGGTGCTTCCAACAAACTTCATTCCTCTTTTTTTCAGATCCTTTGATATTTTATCTGAAATTTCTGTTGTAGCTGGAACTTCTTTCCATGATTTGACTCTGTTATTTATAGGCTTATTGTCAACAAATCCCCAGATATAATTGTTAAAAGTTCCATATTCCTCTTGTATCTTTAGAAAGACTTGAGCGTTGAGAATAGCAGAATTAACCTTTAATTTGTTTCTGATTATTCCTTCATCTCGTAATAATCGCTCAACATCCTTCTCATTATATTTAGCTATTTTATTGAAATCGAAACCATTGAAAGCTTTTCGATAACCTTCTCTTCGTCTTAGTATAGTCATCCAATTTAATCCAGCTTGTGCTCCTTCTAAAATTATGAACTCAAACAGAGTTGTATCATCATAAACTGGAGTTCCCCATTCATTGTCATGATAAGTTCTAGAGAGGTCGTCTTTATCGCCCCAACATCTATTAATATCCATTTCTATTCCTCTTGTACAAAAAACAAAAGATTTCAGAATATAAACTTCATGTATAGTTAATA
>JAUWJS010000067.1 GCA_030607575.1 Candidatus Heimdallarchaeota archaeon
ATACTGAATGATAAGAGAGTAATGGTTGACATTACTGGTGTTAGACGCGAAGCTGATGCTACTCTTCTTGAAGAAACTCTAGATATAGGTGATTATGTTTTAGTTCACACAGGTTTCATAATTCAGAAACTTGATCCAGAACAAGCTAAAGAAGATTTGAAACTCTGGGATGAGATACTCAGTAGCTGATTTTTCTAAGTTTCCTCAAAGGAATAACGAATAAGTTAAATATATTATTGCTGTTATTTTTTATAGTATGGTCCTCAGAGAAATGGATGCTAACGCACTAATTTTGAGAAATTTTATAGACTTTTCCAATAAAACAAATCAATACTTCCTAACTAATTTGGAAAAAACAATTCCCGATATTTGGGATGATATAGAATGCATGGGAGAAGCTAAAAGTAAAGTTAGCGTTGTAGAAGGATTAAAGCTAGTTAAGCGAAGATACAAAATCAACAATATCGATATTGCATATATTATTATTTTAGCAGTAAGGGGATATGAGTTTAGAAACATAACTGAAAGAGTTTTTCTCTGTGAAGAAAAAGCCATATTTCCATCTATTGAACATTTTCCACCAATAAAACCCAAGATAGCACATGACTTTGAAATTAAGACAGCAATACTAAAAGGAATAATTGAGATTCTTGAAAATGAGAGTGACGAAATAGCTCAACACATAATTGAGTCGGTTCCAGAAATTTTAGAAAAATCTTATGGAGTTCGATATACAGGAAGATTTCTTTCTATCAATGAATGGATTGATCTCAAAGGAAAAGAAGGAAAATGGGTTTCAGAGGATAATTTTAGAATAGGAAATCAAAGTTTGACACCAATGGTGTTTGGAAACCTTCTAGTTTTACAAGCAAGAGGATGGCATTTGCAAGAAATTCCCGAAAAATTCAAAGGAAACGATTATCTCCTTATCAAAGCTTAATCATTTATTGATTGGCTATTTATTGAAACATTTACTTATAACATTAGCATCTATGCAGCACAACCTTTTTTTATGACTGATTCTTGATTAAACTAAAATGCGATGTGAGGATTTCTTATGAGTGATGTACTCAAAGAATTAGAAGGAATTTTAAATGTAACTTTACCTGGAAACCTTGTTGAAGAAGTGATAAAAGTTGAAGAAGGTCATTTTAACGTTATGAGTAACGTGACAAACGCCTTTGAACTTATGAAAATACTGCGTGAAGATGCAGGCATATATCACCTATCAACAATATCAGGTGTTGAGAAAGATGATGAATTTAACGTTTGTTATCATATTCAACACAGAATAGAAGATGAATTTAGGGAAGTACCGATAAATCTCATTATAACTAAAATCGACAAAAACAAACCAAAATCTCCAAGTATGTTGGAATTTTTTGTTGCTGCGGATTATTATGAAAGAGAAATTTACGATTTTTATGGTATTTACTTTGAAAACCACCCATTCCTACAAAGGTTAATCTTACCTGAAAGATGGCCAGATGACGTAAAACCAATGCTAAAAGAGTATGGTTGGGAACAGATTAAGGAAATTACTATGAAAATTACAAAAGAAGGTTTGGAGGAGGCAAAACAATGACAGAACAATATCGATCCAGATTTAGAGCTTTAACTGATGGTAGCGATGCGCCCCCTGGAGCAGACCATCACATATTTATCGGGCCACAACATCCCTGGTGCGAAGAACCTGCTCACTTTATTATCCATTTGAAAGGAGAAAGAGTGGTTGAAGCTGATATCAGGATAGGGTTCAATCTCAGAGGGATTGAAAAAGCAATGGAAAATAAAACATGGAGACAAAACACTATGTTAATTCCTAGAGCTTGTGGTATCTGCAGCGCCGTTCATCAAAATGTTTACGTTCGATTAGTTGACAAACTTGCAGGTGTTGAGGATCAAATATCCGAAAGAGCAAGATTAATCCGTATGTTCAGCTTAGAAGCAGAACGTATTCATTCACACATACTTTGGTATGGAATACTTGCTCATGATGCAGGCTTTGATACAATGTTACATATTACATGGAGAGACCGTGAAATTATCATGGACATTGTAGAAGATTTTAGTGGAAATAGAGTCAATCCAGCTTTGATGCTTCCTGGTGGTGTAAAAAGAGACATTCCAAAGGAAAAAGCAGATAGAGCACAACCTATGTTGGACAAACTAATAAAACAAGTTGAATACCATAAGAAAGTATTCACTGAGGAAGCTTCAATTCGAAATCGTTTAGAAGATGTAGGTATCTTAACTAAAGAGGATGCAAAGAAAGTAACCCCCAATGGACCTACTGGAAGAGGTTCAGGATTGCCTTTTGATGTAAGAAAAGCAACTCCATATGAGTTATACGATAAAATTGATTGGAATTTGGTTTATTATAATGAAGGAGACATCTTAGCTACTACTTTGGTTAGACTCGATGAAACTTTAGAATCTCTACAAATATGTAAACAGGTTCTGGATCAACTTGAATCTACTCAAGGTGAATTATTAGCAAGAGTTAAACAAAAAATCCCAGAAGGAAGCTATTTTGCAAGAGGTGAAGCACCAAGAGGTGAGGATGTTCATTATGGTATAGCTGATGGCACAGATAAACCAGAAAGATACAAAATAAGAGCACCATCTCTAGGCAATATTGACGCCACCCTTAAGAGGATGGATGGAGAATATGTGGCTGATATGCCAGTAATTCTGAGAAGCTACGATCCATGTTTCTCCTGTACAAACAGAGTTATGATAATTAACGAAGTAACAGGAGAAAAAATGATACTGAATCAAGATGAATTTGCTAGAAAAGCAATAAAGGCCAAGAAATATAATAGGCCATTTTTCTGAGGTGAAAAGAAGATGAAAAAAGTATTAGTAATGGGTGGAGAAGCCCTAAGAAACCACGCAAAGGGACCTGTGACTAAACATGTTCTAAAGAGGATTGCGGAAAATCCACCACCAGAAGACATCAGAACAATTCCAAGAATTATCGAAGATAGATGTATCATGTGTGGTACATGTGTGAAAGTGTGTCCAACACATTGTATAGAAATAGAGAAAGATGACAAAGAGAATGGAATGATATGGCTATTAAAACCACAATGCATGTGGTGCGGTCATTGCCAAACCTATTGTCCCGTCGATGCAATTCATATTGATCGAGATCCTAACTTATCTGTATCACTATTCTCATTCAATATTCATCAAGACTATGAAATGCTTGTTGCCAAAGGTAGTTACAAAGGTGATGTAGCTGATAAGAAACTAAGTGAACTTATCGAAGCAGGTGGCAAGAGGATTAAAGAAGTAGAGGAATTCCGAGGTTGATTAAAATGGGTTGGTTAAAAAAATTTGGTGTTTATTGCGCTTTAAGATCTCCATGGATTATCCACATGAATGCCGGTGGGTGCAATGGATGTGACATTGAAATTGTTGATGCTTTAACTCCGCGTCATGACCTAGAACAATATGGTATCACCCTTCGTGGTACTCCTCGTCAAGCTGATGTTCTCGTTATTACAGGACCGGTTACAGCTCAAGTTGCTGAAAGGGTTAAACGTGTCTATGAACAGATGCCCTTACCTAAATTTGTAGTTGCTGTAGGAAACTGCTGTACTACTGGTGGTGTATTCCAAGAATGTCCATTTATTTTAGGTGGTATCGATCATATTCTTCCTATAGACGCTTGGGTTTATGGTTGTCCTCCAAGACCTGAGAACATTGTTGCAGCTATTGCTACCTTACTAGGTAAGTTAAAAGAAGATCTTCTTGGTGTCGAGAAAAAAGAAGTTCCTGCTTAGGAATAACTTTTCCTTTTCTTTTTATTTTATTAATTTAGTTACCATTCTTTTGCTCTTTGTCTCAAATTTTTCTCTGTTCTTTTCATATTTGGGAGAAACGGGATTACGTCTTCCTCTAATCCTTCAAAATCGTTTTTAACTTGAATGGAATCTAGTTTTTCAAATAGAATTCGATAGACCCAGTCAGTTAAGTCAGCTAATACTCTTTCATAGAATAAATAAGCTACAATTTCTTCGTTAAGCTTTGTTGATCTTCTTGTTTCTTTGTATTTTTGTTTGAATGGAAGATAATTCTTCTTAATGAGATAGAACCATATATCTTTTTCAAACGGGGCAAGATATGCACTATCCCAATCTACCAAATAGATTTCATCTTGTTTATTAAGAAGAATGTTATGTCGGGTTGGATCATTATGACACACTACATAATTGTTGGGAGATTCTGCTTTGAGATTCTGAGTTATTTCTTCGAGATAAGTAAGTGATTGCAAAATATCATTCATCAAAGGTGTAATTAATTTTTTTAGCCTTAGAAATGTTCTATCTTCAGATGTTGTACAGTCAGCAATTTCTCTTAGACATAGTAATAAATCGTCTTTAAATGTAATATCAAATTCATAAAGCAATTTATCTTGAAATTTCAAATTTCCTGATGAATCATGGATTTGAGCTAATAATTCTGCTACCTTCTTCAAAAAACTGGTAGTTTTACTTTTTCTCTCAGAAACAATCTTGCCATCAATAAAATTCCATAGTACCATTTCAGCTTCCTGAAACTGCGATTTAAGATTTCCTGTAACTGTTTCAATGGGATAAGAAATATTTTTCAGTCCTTGAATATGATGTAATTTATGAACGATATCTAACGAAAAATCAAGTTTGTTTTTTTGTTGATTATTCAATCGAGATGGAAAATACAACTTCAGAAAGTACTTTTCATTCTTCTTTGTAGTTATTATATATGAAAATGCGAATTCTCCAACTGGAACGAATTTGAAGTTTTTTACACCCAGATTATAGACATCTTGAATCTTTTTTTTCAATTCCATTTTGTCAATAGAGGGTTCAATCTTCATTATCTTACACACAACTAAATATCAAGACAACTATTTTGAATGTTGTGAAGTCTCAATACTTTTCTTGGAACTCTTATTTTCTGTGAAGTAATAGAATAGGTATACAATTACTACAGCTGAAATTATGATAATTGATGTTGTAATAAAAACGGCTTCAATTCCGAATTTATCCCATATTGGAGATAAGCTTAATGTGGATACAGATCGAGAGAGAGACACATAGAATCCTAATGCTCCAAGAGCTATACCTCTTTGAGTATTTTTTGATACCATGGAAGTTCCTGTATTCACACCAATATAACTTGTTAAACTACTAGCACTATATACCATGTATACAACAATCAACCAAGATAAGGAATTCACAAATACCATTAGAACAAGCATACTTGAAGAAAGAAAGAGTGTGACGAATATTGGTCCTTTGTACCCGAATCTGTCAACTAATCGTCCTAGATAAGGTTTGAAGAAGATCAACACACCAGATGATATCCAAGCTATTTGTGCAACTACATCATAAGAGAATCCTTTGGCTACAATTAGAAACGGAAAAAAAGCCGTAACCATATATTCTAGAAAAGCTATCGCTAATTGTGTAACGTAAATAAAACTTAGTTTTTTCTGCCTTGTAACTATGACTAATGACTGAAACATAGAGACAAAAGCACCACCTAAAGCTTTCAATTTTGAGTCTACTTGCAATCGGTCTTCCTTTTTCAGTACTTCAGGCATGAAGAAAGCTAACGCAATCACTCCAACAAGAGAAATACCTCCCCCCCAAAAGAAAAGAATACGTAGTTGAGAGAGGTGATATGTTATTTCAGGCATATTAAGGAGATATATATTGGATGATGGCAAAATTGTAGAAATAGTCATTTTTGATCTTTTTAACAGAAGAAAAGCTAGCAAAGCTCCTGATATAGCCCCCAAATCTGTTCCTTGGAACAATCTCCCTTGTACTTTACCTAGATTCTTACTTTCTTCTACATCAGAAATGTATGCAAATATTACTGGCCAGAAGCAAGACATTCCTATAGCTAAGAAGGTTATTGCCACAATTACTAAACTCCAGTGAGATGATATAGCAAGAAAGAACAAGCTTATTGTGTAAAATCCAATTCCAGCAATTAACAAAGGTTTTCTACCAATCATTTGTGAAAAATGTCCTAAAGGAACTCTTAGAAATATCTGGTAGATATTTCTTAATGCAAGAATGAGTGTTATCATCAAGACTACAGTATTAATGTCTTTTAAGTGCAAACCAACATAGGACATAAAAATTGTCAATGAAAAACTACCAACTATTCCTAACAATATTGGAGAGAGTCGACGACGATCATCTAGATACAACCTTGTTTTGACTTCATGTAGTGTTTTTGACAAAAGATTGTTATCGTGACTCAATATTTTCAAGTCCCTTCTCTTGTGGCTAGTTTTTAGTTGTATTTTAAACATAGTGGATTTACCAGACGAGAAATAAAGGTATTCGTTCTTATACTTCCAATTCTGATTAGGAGGAACAAATTTCTTTATTATTGAGATTCTAAGGCTTCTATACCTTATTTCAGTGCGTTTGTAATTTTCAAAATCCCTTTTCCTTTTCCACAATTTTAAAATAATCACTTGATATTAGTGATATAGGTTTATATGTTTCCACACTCACCACAATCAGCAGTACCTCCTGATAAACTTGTCCAACAATTAATAGTTCAAGCTATACAAGCTTTCTATATTCAAGATTATGAAACAGGTACATATTTTCTTCAACAGATTAAATCTAATTTACCTCGATACCTGTATCAATTAAATCCACAGGTGAGATCTCTAGCTAAAGAAATTGTTAAGCTTCTGCAAGATGGAAGCTTAGTTCCAGATAGATCAGCTGATACTGTAGCAGAAGCTGCTGCTGATACTCATCCGGGATTATCTGGCAGTTCTACTGAATATACTGCACCAATTGAATCTGTTACTCAAGAATTTCAACAACAACAAACAGAATCAGTTGAAGCTCCTCAATTAACAGAAACTGAGATAGAAGGACAAACTGTTGATACTTCACAAGATATTGTTCTTGAACCAGAAACTGAATCTGTTGGTGAACCAGCGGAGGAGTTTTCAACAGCTCAACAGACAGAAACACCGATAACAGAACCTCCATATGAGGAAACTGAAGCTCCAAAAGGTACATTACCTAGTGATTTCATCTCGGAGTTATCAACTGCAGTAAGTTCTGTGAGAGACAAAAAGAAGAAGAAGAAGAAGGATGGAAAACTTGTTGGTTCAATGGATGAACTAGAAGATTTTGATTTCTAATCTTCTTGCTTTACTTTCTGGTTAATTACTTTAACAACTGTCCAATCATGTCTAATTAGGCTTGTTACTGCAATTTCTAGATCTTGCATGGTTTCCTTTAGTTTCTCTTTTAAGATCTCTTGAGGAATTGATGAATAAATATTCTTTATCCCCCCGTTTTCCAGAGGTTCTGTTTCTTTGTTAATTAAACCTTGCTTAATCATGCTTTGAACAAGGCGAACTGCTGTGGTACGATCTTTCTTTACTCTATCAGCAATATCCAAAATAGATCTTTTTTCCTGTAAAGTATAAAAGTAAATGTTCACATGAATGCATTTTAATCCAAATAAAAACTCAAATATAGGGCAGACTTTGTAATTACATTCTAAAAATTCACATCTACAATGTCCATGATCTAAACTTTTGGATATTGTATCTGGCAAATCAACTAAGCAAGGTTGAACTCGCTTCTCTTTTTTCGCGGACATGAAAGTATCCCTTCGTATGTGTATTGAAAACACACACATAATAAAGTTTGTGTTTTTACGAAATGGTAATACAGAAGAATTTATATGGTGTGCGAAGAAATTACACATAGTAAAATATTGTTCGGTGCTCAAGAATGGATGAAGAATTAGAACGCATAAAACAAGAAAAAATGATGAAATTAATGCAAGATGATGTACCTACTGTAGGAGATTTCCCAATTGCGGAGGTAGTTGAGCTTGATGACAACTCATTTGACTCATTTGTTACCCAATCTGGAATAGTGGTTGTAGATACATGGGCTGTTTGGTGTGGTCCCTGTCGTACAATGGAACCGATTATGAATCAACTTGCTAAAGAATGGTCAGGAAAGGTTACAATTGGTAAACTAAACGTGGATCAAAATCCTCGTACCTCAATGAAATTTGGAATATCTTCAATTCCTAATTTCTTGGTATTTCAAGATGGTAAATTTTTAGGTAATGTAGTTGGAGCAGTAGGTAAAAAACCATTTGAAAAATTATTTAAAAAGCTCTTATCCGGAGATAAAGATAAGAAAGAAGGATATACTTAACTTTCAATATCCTCTTCACTTAAATCAATTATAGTTGCAAAAACAATACGTTCGTTTGGCTCTGTGGACATGATTTTTACGCCTTTTGTATTTCTACTTATTTCTCTTATTGTTTCTATCCTTGTTCGAATACTTATTCCAATATTATTCAATATAGAAACACTGTTTTCTCTTGTTGGTTT
This sequence comes from Candidatus Heimdallarchaeota archaeon, assembly GCA_030607575.1. Classification (GTDB taxonomy): domain Archaea; phylum Asgardarchaeota; class Heimdallarchaeia; order Heimdallarchaeales; family Heimdallarchaeaceae; genus UBA460. Next base: position 8,399 of record JAUWJS010000067.1, read on the forward strand.
CTTAGGTACGACCAGAACTGATGCAACATTTCCATTTCGTTCTTCAGTTTTTATATCAATTACACCTCTAGCTCCTCGGTGAGTGAACCTATACTCATCACAAGCTGTTCTCTTACCAAATCCTCTTTCTGTAATTGTAAGAATGGAGGAATCTTTCAGCTCTGACTCAGGTACAGTTAAACCACCTATTATTATATCGTTTGGTGTTTTAAATCTCATTCCTGTTACTCCCCTAGTTGCCCTCCCCATAGGTCTGACTTCTTTTTCGGGAAAATGAGCCATTAATCCAAATTTGGTTGCAAGATAGATATGATCATCACCAGTTGTTATAAATGAATTAACAACCTTATCACCCTCTTCAAGACGTATTCCAATAATTCCAGTTTTTCTTACATTTGAAAACGCAGATAGTTTAGTTTTTTTCACTTTACCTCTTGCAGTTACAAAGAACATAAATAACCCTTTATCAAAGGAATCTCTCTCTACTGGAACCATTTTTACAACTGCTGAATCAACAGGAAGAACTGTTTTCCATGGACTTCCTCTTGCATTCCTACGTTTTGCTTCAGGTATTTCAAACGCTGGAATAGAGTGTACTAAACCATTCTCAGTTATCAACAAGAGAGTACTTTTGTTAAGAGTTACTAGAATATCATTCAGAGAATCATTTTCTCGTAGAGTTACAGCTGTCATACCTTTACCACCTCTCCTTTGAGTCCTGAATTTGTCTATTTCAATTGATCTTACATATCCTTGCTTTGTAGTTGTAATTAAGAGATGTCGATCATGTAACATTTGATAAACATCAGCATCAACTGGAATATCAGCGTCATCAGTTATGGTTGTTCTTCTTTCGTCTCCAAATTTTTCTTTAATTTCTTCAAGTTCATTCTTGATAATCTGCATTCTTTTTTCTTTATGAGCTAGAATAAGCCTATATTCCTCAACTTTTGATTCTAGTTCTTTCTTCTCATTGAGAATAGCTTCAACTTCCATTCTTGCTAAACGAGCCAATTGCATTGACAGTATTGCTTTTGCTTGTGCTTCATTTAAGCTGAATCGTTTAATTAGTTTCTCTTGAGCAGCTTGCCTATCGTCAGATTTTTTGATTAACTCAATAACTTCATCAATATTTTGAAGAGCAATATACAAACCTTCAAGAATATTCAAACGCATCAAAGCTTTGTTTAGATTGTGTTTTACAGTTTTTCTAACCACATGTTCTCTATGTTCTAAAAAAATTGTTAACGCTCTTTTTAGATTTAGTAGGAGAGGTCTTCCTCTTGCAAAAGCTATGTTTTTTGCATAGAAGGTTTTCTCTAATTGAGAATGTTTGTATAGTTGGCTGGTAATTACTCGAATGCTTTTTTCATGTGAATAATCTTCATGAATATCTATTTCAATCCGTATTTTGTTCTTTGAAAGATCTCTAGCATCGACTAAACCACGAATTTTCTTTGATGATATCAGATCATGAAGTTCTTCCATCAAATTGCTTTTGTTTGTAAGATAAGGGATTTCATGAATAATAATAGTAGCTTCATCTCTACTCTCTGTTGGTTCCTTCACTTCAAGTTTTGCTCTTAAGATAATTGCTCCTTTCCCTGTGCTATTGAATGATCGCATAGCTCTTCCATTGACTATTATACCACCTGTTGGAAAATCTGGACCTTTAACATACTCTGATAGATCCTCAACTAGAGTATTGGGATTATCAATTAACTGAACGGTGGCACCAATAATCTCACTGATATTGTGAGGAGGCATGTTTGAACTCAAACCTACAGCAATACCGGATGTTCCATTTACTAAAAGTAGAGGAAACTTAACAGGTAAGACTGTTGGTTCTATCTCTTCACCATCAAAATTTTCTTGGAACTTAACAATTTCTGGAATAACATTTTGAAGAAGTTCAGTAGATAGTCTAGCCAATCTAGCCTCTGTGTATCTCATAGCGGCAGGTGGGAAACCATCAATTGAACCAAAGTTTCCTTGTCCATCAATAACAGGATATCGCAAAGAAAATGGTTGAGCAAGTCTCACTAGAGTTTCGTAAACACCACCTGCATGAGGATGGTATTTACCAGTAACTTCCCCTACAATTCTTGCACATTTCTTATGAGAACTTGCATGAGTTAATCTCATCTGATGCATAGCCCATAGAATCCGCCTATGAACAGGTTTTAAGCCATCTCTTGCATCAGGTATTGCTCTCTCACTGATGATATAATAAGCATAATCAGTATAAGCTTCCTCCAAAGTTTTAGATAACGATGAACGATGGATAATTTCGCTTGTTTCGTCACTTGTCATTTCAATTAACTCCTATTCACAACTCCAATTCATCAGGAATTTCATCTCTTGATATCTCAATATCAATAAGCTCATCAACAATATCATCATCTTCATCAATACTAGAAACACCAAATTCTTTTTTATATGTATTAGCATCAACTTTGAATACCTCTTCCATAATGAATCTCTTCCTGAAACTCACATCACTTCCCATCAGTTGCTCAAATCTCTGGTCCGCGAATGCTGCATCGTCTATTCTTAATTGAACTAAATATCGACTGTGTTTTTGCATAGCAGTCACTTCTAACTGTTCTGCATTCATCTCACCTAAACCTTTGTATCTCTGAATTCTAATATTGGAAGGATCAATTTTAGCTTCTGCAAGTTTTTCTAAGATTGCATCTCGTTGTTCCTCTGTAAAGCAGTATTCGTGGTTACTATTTTTTAGAATATCTGATTTCCCTCTTGTAAGATGGACTCTAAAAAGTGGAGGTTTAGCTACGTAAATCAGCCCAACTTCTATCAATTCACGCATATATCTATAGAATAAAGTAAGGAGTAATGTCATGATATGAGCACCGTCAACATCTGCATCTGTAAGAATGATTATCTTTCCATATCTGCTTTTTTCTATTTCAAAATCGTCGCCTATCCCAGTTCCTATTGCCATAATAATACTTTGGATTTCTTTATTACCAAGAGCTTTCACCAGTCTAGACTTGAAAACATTCAGGACTTTTCCTTTTAAGAACAAAACTTCTTGAAATTGACTATCTCTAGCTTTTACTGCAGTTCCACCAGCTGATGGACCTTCAACTAAAAATAACTCTCTTTTTGTGGGATCAGTTTCTCTGCACTCTACAAGTCTTCCCGGTAACCCCATTCTTTTATCTTTCATTCTAACAAATTCTCTTGCTTTCCTTGCAGCTACTCTTGCCGTCTTTGCTTCCATAGCTTTTTCGATAATGTTTCTAGCTGTTTTTGTATTGATTTCTAAATATTCTTTGAATTTATCAGCCATTACTCTTTGAATAATTCCCTCAACTTCGCTGTTACCAAATTTAGTTTTTGTTTGTCCCTCAAATTGAGGTTCAGGATGTTTTATACTTATAATCGCAATTACTCCTTCCCTAGCATCTTCACCACGTAAATTGTCAGATTTATCCGTTATTAGTTTCTTTGTACGTCCATAATCATTGAGTGTTCTTGTTAATCCTGCTTTAAAACCTGAAATATGTGTTCCACCTTCTGAAGTATATATCCCATTTACAAAACCCATTATAATCTCATTATAGCTTTCAGTATACATGATGCTTAATTCACATATGACCCCATCAATGGTTTTTTCACTATGGAATACCTCATCTGGTTTATCGAAAATACTTTTTTTTCCTTTACTAAGATCTAGAATAAATTGTTTTATTCCACCTTCGAACAGATATTCTTGTCTTTTAGCTGGGTCAAATCTATCATCTGTTACAACAAATCTCAAATTTTTGTTAAGATAAGCCATCTCTTTGATTCTTCTGACAATTGTATCATATGAAAATCTAGTTTCTGTTAAGATTTCTGGATCAGGTTCAAAATAGATATATGTACCAGTTGTGGGAATACCTTTTTGCTCGCTTTCAATAACCTTAGAACTAGCCTTTCCTTCTGAGTATTCCTGAATGTATTCTTTCCCATTGAGGAAAACTTTTACTACTAGCTTATCTGAAAGAGCATTCACACAAGCAAGACCCACACCATGTAATCCCCCAGATACTTTGTAAGCGGTCTTATCAAACTTTCCTCCCGAATGAAGTTTAGTAAAAATCACTTCAAGTGTATTTTGATTGTACTTTGGATGGTTTCCTACAGGAATACCTCGCCCATCATCTAGAATGGATATTCCTCCTTCTCGATGAAGAACAATTTGTATATTTTTACAATAGCCAGCCATGTATTCATCAACGGAATTATCTACGACCTCCCAAACAAGGTGATGTAATCCTTCTTCACCTGTAGTTCCAATATACATTGCTGGTCTTTTTCTTATTCCTTCAGTCCCTTCTAGAACCTTGATTGTATCAACATCATAAGTAACTTCTTTACTTGAATTTGTTTTTGATTCTTCATTCATAACTATCACTAATTGGTGATGATTTTTTTATCCTAAAATGGATATCAGATTTCTGCCGTTTTATGATTAATGTCGGGTTTTTCCCCGAAAATAATCTACTATTAAAAAATAAATTTTATCATTTAAAAATACATTGGTTGGCACTACTAAAAGGGCACAAAGCATCAAGAAAAGGCTAATTTAAAGCGTTCAACTAGACCGAAACCTAATTTAACAAACAACTAGATGTTTTTTTAGACAACTACTCTAGTTCCCATCTCACCTTTTATGGCTGAAATTGCGTTTTCTGGGTTGGTAATTATGGCAATTCATGGGTTTCTTTTACAAAACTTATACAAGCTTCAACTTTTCGACCCATACTTCCGTTTATGAAGTCCCCATCTTGATGATATTGCATTGCCAAATCAAGGCTTACTTCACCAAAATCGTTTGAGTTTTAGCTTGAGAATAAAGAACAATAAAAACATTTAATTTTCGATTTGGGGGGGCTGTCTTTCAATTTTCCCCTTTAAGGAGCTTCTGGAATTGCTAATTACAGTGACACAAACTCTCTCTCCTAAATTTCCACCTAAAAGAATTATTGGTCGGTAGAAAATATTTCTAGCGAACTTGTTTCCTTTATGAGTATCTTTTAGAATTATAGCATTCCCCTTCCATCCAATCCATTCTTTGTTTCTTTTGTTTTGGATAGCATGTACTTTTTCAGCGATGTATTTGCTTCTTTTCTTTTTTATATCAGGTGGAATTTTATTGGCAAAATTCACAGATGCTG
>JAUWJS010000124.1 GCA_030607575.1 Candidatus Heimdallarchaeota archaeon
ACTTTTTCATTAAAAGATACAATTAACTCGTCTATTGGATTCACTGAATTTTGAATTGATTCCCAATAATCAGGTTCGTACCACTGAGCATTGAGCTCATCTAGATTTCTGGCTTGTTGTTCAATCCAGGTATAATACTTCAAATGATGAATTCTTTTTCTTTGTAAGTAATTAAGTTCAAGCATGTTATCTGTTCTTTGCCCTGCGAGATTTGAATGAAATGTACGTAATGCATCATTGCTAGTAAAAACTCCTTGTCCCTCGTTCATTTCAAACAATCTTGATTGATAGAGCTCCATTGAATCAGTAAAAACTGTAACAACTACATCTTTGTTTGTTAGTTCAAAATATTTAGCGTATTTTATAGCCATTAACATGTTAGCTATACTTGATATCCCTAATAGATGCAATTGATCAATTATTTCAGCTGAAACACCTTGTTCTCTCAGATACTTATGACCAGAAGTTTCGTTAAATAATCTCATTATTTGCTGTGTATCTTTATCATCGATTGCAATTACTAAATCTGTGTTCCTCACATTATGAATCCAAGGGATGTGTTTGTCACCTATACCTTCAATTGTGTGAGCTCCGTAACCATTCATTAACATTGTTGGGCATTGAAGAGCTTCGCCTGCTACAACCTTCATCTGAGGATAGATCTTTTTGAGGAAATCACCACATGCAATGGTTCCTGCTGAACCTGTGGTTAAAACCAAACCATGTAGATTATCACCTTTTAATTCAGTATCTAAGGTTTCTTTTATTGCATTTCCAGTAACATCATAATGCCACAAATAATTCCCAAATTCATCAAACTGATTGAAAACAAAGATATTATCTCTAGTTTTCTTTAATTCCCAAACCTTATCGAAGATTTCCTTAACATTACTCTCACTCCCTGGTGTTTTAATTACTTCTCCTGCAACAGATTTTAACCATTCAAATCTTTCTGTAGACATTTCTTCAGGGAGGATTGCTATAGATTCACAAGAAAGGAGAGTAGAATCATACGCACCACCTCTACAATAATTTCCAGTACTTGGCCAAACTGCTTTATGGATTACAGGATTAAATTGACCAGTTACTAAACGAGGTACTAAACAACCAAAAGTTGCACCAACTTTGTGCGCACCTGTTGGAAAGTATTTACCTACTAAGGCTATAATTCGCGCTTCTACTCCTGTCAATTCAGGAGGTAACTCTAGATAATTGACACTATCGAAACCTCCCCCCTTAGCTATGGGTTCATTTTTCCAAGTAATTCTAAATAAGTTTCTAGGATGTACATCCCATAGACCTATTTCTTTAAGTTCTTCTAATACAAACGAAGGTATAAGATTTGGATTTTTTTGTTGAGCGAAAGTGGGTATTATAATATTTTTCTCTTTAGCTCTTTTGACTGATTCTTCCAACTGTTTGCTGTCAACAGATAAATCTATCATGAGCTTAAACAACAGATACAATCTTTTTAATTTTTGGGCAGTGTACTCTTTTCCTAATTCTTTATTTATAAGCTGATTAGTCTTTTGTATATGGTCAGTTTAAGAGCTAAATTTTTCATGAAAATAATGAAATTAATGTCACTAAAGGTAGAGGGAATTTTAGATATTGAGAAACATCGCAAAGATTTAGAGAGCAATGTATTCTTGTTTAAAAAGCCAAGAAGAACACAAATTCAAAGCATCAAAATTAACCATATTTCAGCCGAATGGTTAACCCAGAAAGACCAGAAAACAGAGAGTTCAGCTATTCTTTATTTACATGGAGGTTCATATAATGCTGGTTCCCTTAATACTCACAGAAGTCTTGCTGCTAGGATTGGAAAAATATCGAATTCTCCTGTACTATCTATAGATTATCGCCTTGCGCCTGAAAATCCGTTTCCCGCTGCTTTAGAAGACGCAATATCAGCTTACGACTGGATAATTAAACACAAAAACATCCATCCCACAAAAATTGCCATCGCAGGAGATTCTGCTGGTGGAGGTTTAACTCTTGCGACATTAATTAAGCTAAGGGATGAGAAAAAAGCTCTTCCAGCATGTGCAATATGTTTATCTCCTTGGACAGATCTGGCTCTGACAGGTGATTCAATTAAAACAAAAGCAGACGAAGACATAATGCTTACTGAAAATGAAGGCTTGCAATCAGCAGAACTATACTTGAAAGATGTGGATCGTAAACATCCATTGGCATCACCTCTTTATGCGGATTTAGAGGATTTACCCCCCATCCTTATCCAAACAGGTACTGCTGAGATATTACTTGATGATTCAACTAGTTTTGCCAAAAAAGCTGAAGAAAGCGGTATTAATGTTACACTTGATTTATGGTCTGATATGTTTCATGTCTTTCAAATTTTTGGTAATCTTATGCCAGAAAGTAAGAGAGCTTTAAAGAAAATTGGAAAATTTGTAAAGGAAATGATACAATAAAAATCAAGAAGAGATTCCGAATTTCTTTTATTTAGTTAAAATGAATGTGCATATGGATAAGCATTCGATCTCTGGTATAGATTTATCGGAACGATTTTACAATGATGTAATTAAAAACATAATTGAAACAGAATTTCCGGACCTAAAATATGCAGCTGCATTAATTGGTCCTGGGTCTGAGGTATTAGGATTAGATGATGAAATCTCCAAAGATCATGATTGGGGATTAAAATTGATGATATTTATTGAGGAAGCGAGATTTGATTCTTGTAAGGAAACCTTGAATGATATTTTTGGTAAGAGTTTACCTTACACTTTCCTGGGACATTCAACTCATTGGGTATTTAATGAAGATAAGATAATGAGACCAGAATTTATAGAAGAAGGAAAGGTGAACCATCAAATAGAGATTTACTCTGTGAAATCTTTTCTTAAGAAGTACTTGGCACTTGATAATTTGGTACTCTCTGAGAAAGATTGGTTAGTTTTGCCAGAACAAAGATTATTAGAGTTTACATCTGGAAAAATCTTTTTTGATAATTTAGGAGAACTAACAGTTGCTAAATCAAAACTTAGTTATTTTCCAGATAATGTGTGGAAATATAAAATTCTCTCTCAATGGAACTATATATCACAAGAAATTTCTTTTGTAGGAAGAACACGACTAGCTGGAGATGAATTAGGTGCTCGAATTGAAGCATCTAGATTAGCAAGATTGATAATAGAAATGGTTTTTATTTTGAAGAAAAAGTACATACCTTACCCCAAGTGGTTAACAACAGTCTTTCAACAAATCTCTATTGCAAAAAAAATGTATCCACTTCTTCTTGACATAATGAAGGAAAATGATGAAGAAACTAGAGAAAAATATCTATGTGAAGCATATCTAATGTTATTAGAAGAACAGAACAAACTAAAAATCACTCCAGAAATTGAGGGGAGAATACAACCCTTTCATAATAGACCACTAATAATCATTAATGAATTAGATATCATAAAAGAATTGGAAAATATTGTAGAACCTCCTTTGAAAGATTTGAAACTAATAGGTTCTCTTGATCAATTTATAGATTGCACAGATATTAAATGCAATTCTAAATTAGCAAAAAATGCAAAAGGTTTTTTTGATTGATTATTTCAGAATACCTACACGAACACCTTCAAAACGAGCAGGAGATATGCCATGACCTACATAAGCAGCTTGCCCAGGTTCCCCCTTACCACAATTTGGTGTACCAAATGTCTTCCAGTGCTTCTTACTGCATATTCCACTGACGCCTCCCCAGAATTCTGGTGTAATTCCTTCATAAGTTGGATTTTTAATTATCTCTGTCATTTCTCCGTTTTCTATTCTCCAACCTATTTCTGTTCCGAACTGGAAATTCATTCTTATATCATCAATACTCCAGCTTCTATTAGTATCTAAGAAATAACCATCTTTTGTATCTGCAATTAGTTCATCAAAGTCCCAATCTCCTGGTTCTAGATTGACATTAGTCATACGTACAAGAGGTATTCGATCATATCCCATAGATCTGGCAGCACCAGAACTTCTATCTTGATCAATTGCTTTAGCAGTTTCTCTTGAAGACATAAAGTCAACAAATACACCTTTATCAACCATAATTGTGCGTTGTGCCTTTACTCCCTCATGATCATAGTAGAAAGTACCTAAACTCCCAGGAATAGTTGCATCAGCTACCATAGTCACTAATTCATTTCCATATTTGAAGTTGGTTCCGATGAGTTCTGGAACAAGAAAGCTTGTACCAGCATAAGCTGCCTCATATCCTATAGCTCTATCGAGTTCAGTTGGATGACCACAACTCTCATGCACTTGAAGTGCTAATTGTGAATGTCCCAAGATAATTGTTGATTCACCACTTGGCATTTTCTTTGCATTCAACAATTGTATTGCTTCTTTTGCAGTTTGTTCTGAAACATCTACAAGATTTAATCCTTCAAAATATTCAAAACCTTCTGTATGGAAGTCTCCTCTAAAACTGGCTGGAAGACTTCTTGTTTGAGATTCACTTCCTTCAACTGCAGTAGAAGCTACTCCCCCTCCGCACCAGATTATTGTTTGATCTATTTTTGATCCTTCTGTTGTGTGGAGTACCATATTGTCTTTTCTACCAACGTAATGACTTGATGCAACTTTGATTGTTTCCGAATAATCCTTAGCTCTACTTGAGCTTTCCTCAAGTATTTCTATCTTGTCTTTTAATTCTACATCAAAAGGATCTAGCTTTACTGGCGTTTTAACCTTATCTTCATAAACAGGTTCATCGGCAAGAACAATATCAAATTTCTTCACCAAAGATGAAGCCTTAGCAATTTTTACTGCTAATGAAACCAAATCAGTAACTTTTTCTCTAGTTAGTTCATTTGAACTAGCAAAACCCCAGCTTTTATTTACAATACAGCGGATGCCAATACCTTTCTTATCGATTAGATCCAATCTATCAAGTGTTTTATTCTTGAAGGTAATATTTTCCATCAAAGTATGCATATATTTAACATCAGCATAATCCACTCTCTTTTCGTTGCAGCATTTAATCCCATATGCAACTAAATCAGCAATATTATCTGCAGAGTCTTGCATAATTTCAAATCTATACTCTTGTTAAAAATCTTTTTCTAAAAAATTAGTCAGAGTCCTCAGAATCAAGAGATTTCACAGTTCGATTTAGTTTCTCAAGAGGATCTATTCCTTTTTTCCAAAGAAATGAAGAAGATGTGAAAGATTTTTTACGCAAAATTTTCTATCAAAACCTCATATATTATATTTGCATAATCAATTACTTCTTGTTTCTCAGTATATTCATCAGTTACATGTAATTGATCAAACTTCCCTGGACCCATAATTACGAAAGGTGTATTATATTCAGGAACTAGCATCGCTCCATCTGTTCCATAATTTACCCCAATAATGTTCTCCTTACCTGCTGATATAGCTTTTTTCTTCATAGCTTCAAAAAATTGATCTTTTTCTGTTAATTCAATTGCAGGAATTTCATGGATAATTTCCATTTCAGCTTTTGCCTTATTGCTTCTGTTGAATGCTTCCAACAAATTTTCTAATCCTTTTTTTACACTCTCTCTTAAACTATCAGCTACTAATCTATAATCACATCTGAATTCACAGTATTCCGGAACCACATTGATTAGAGTTCCACCTGATATTTTTCCAATATTCAAAGTTGATTTTCCGAGAATTTTGTGTTCATATTCAGGGATAATTTCTTTCATTTTTTGGATTAATTGTGCTGCTGCCTCAATTGCATTAATTCCTAGATGAGGAGTAGAACCATGTGCGGACTCTCCCTTTACCTTAATTGTAACCCACAAAGTCCCCTTCTCAGCTATTCCAATCTGTAATTCTGTTGGTTCACCTATTATAAGGAAAGAACATCCCTCCATAATTCCGCTATTTTTTGCTACTAAAGCACCGTCCATTCCTATTTCTTCGTCAGCAGTCCCAAGAAAGATGATTTTTTGATTTAGTTTTACTTGATTCTCTTTTAGTTTCTTCATAACAGCAACGAAAGCAGCTACTGCCCCCTTCATATCTGTAGATCCTCTGCCATAAATTCTTCCTTCATGTTCTTTTGCTTCAAAAGGAGGAAATCTCCATTTCTTTTCATCACCCGCAGGCACTGTATCTAAATGACCTGTCAAGATGATAGTATCTTTTCCTTCACCAAATTCTGCGATGATGTTAGCTTTTCCTTCAGAATATTCTTGGATTCGACTTTCAATCCCAGCTTCTTGAAATTCTTCTACTAGATAATTAGCAGCTTCTATTGTTTTTCCTGGTGGATTTTCTGTTTTTATTTGCACTAATTTTTTTAAAATAGGTATAACTTCACTTTCTGATATGTTCATCTTACTCATGAAATCTATTTTATTACCTATTTTTAATTTTTCACCTTTAGTAACAAGCAGCTGTAATTTCATAGATGCTTTAGCAATGTTTAGATATATTATTCTAATATAACTATTGTATGGATGAACAAGAAGAAATTAGAGACTATCTATCTGAATCCTCCAGAAGAATGGTTTTATCACAGATTATCTCCTATTCAAAAG
>JAUWJS010000043.1 GCA_030607575.1 Candidatus Heimdallarchaeota archaeon
AAAAAGTATTCTCTCTCCTTCCCTTTTTTCTTCTTACTAAATTCTTGTAAATCCTTCTACTGTCTCTTTATCCAGTCTTTCAACCAACTTGATTATGAGCTTAATTGCATTGGTTACGTCGTTTAAATCTAATATCCCATTATGCGCATGAATATGTCTTGTTGGTATTCCTATGACTATACTTGGGCACCCCATATCTGTTAGATGTATTACTCCTGCATCTGTTCCTCCTCCTGGTACTAGAGATAGTTGGTGTGGAATGTCTAGTTCTTCAGCTGTCTTGATAACGAAATCTCTGAATCTTGGATTAGGTATCATTGATCCATCGTATGTTAGAATACTAGGTCCTTTACCCATCTTTGCTGGTGCTTTTGTATCGTCAATACCTGGAACATCCCCAGCTATATCTACTTCGATAGCTATACCTATGTCCGGTTTGATCATTTGAGCAGCTGTGCGTGCTCCCCTTAAACCAACCTCTTCTTGGACAGTCGCAGCTCCATAAACAATGTTAGGATGAGCAATATTTTTCCCTTTGAGTTTGCGGACAACTTCGGCAATGATTAAGGCACCTATTCGGTCATCGAAGGCTTTACCAACAGCAAGAGTAACAGAACTCTTCTCTTCATTATCTTTGTCCTCTTTCTTGATACGCGGTCGTTCCCAGATTTCAAATTTGGCATCAGGCATAATAGGATCGCCTATACGAATACCTAGTTCTTTTGCTTCGTCGATGGAAGTACAACCAATATCTATGAACATTTTAGCCTTAGTAACAACCTTTTTGCGTTCTTCAGGTTCAATAACATGAGGAGGTTTAGCAGCTATGATACCTGGATAGAGTTTACCTTCTACAGTTCTGATTTTAACCCTTTGAGATAGAAGGGTCTGATCCCACCATCCACCAAGTTGATGGAATTTGAGAAAACCATCTTTAGTAATAGCAGAGACTTGAAAGCCTATTTCATCCATGTGCCCGGCAATCATTATTTTTGGACCATCTTCTTTTCCTTTGGAAGTGAAAACAAGTGTTCCTGTTTTATCTTGAAGTATTTCATCAGCGAATGCTTCAACATATTTCTTCAAAATAGTTTGAACTTCCCATTCAAAACCAGAAGGTCCAAACTCGTTTGATAATTCTTCTAAAATTTTGATATTGAAATCAGTCATTATGTTCACCATAAAAATAAATTACTATACTTTGATTGAATATTACAACAACGATTCTTATTTAACTATTCTTCTTTGATTTTTACAGAAATATTTCTAAATAATAATTACCTTTGTAGTGAGTTATTATCACTTATTTTATCTTTAACTCTATTTTATACTAATGAATTCACAAATTTTTGTGAAGTGTTCTATTGGAAATTCTTTCAGAGTTAGGATTTCATTACTATTTTAGCCTAATAACGTATTCACACCTTGTGAACGGTCCAAAACACAAGATATTGCTGTGTTCCAATGGAAACAGAGGGGTCTACTTTTTTCATTCACAAAAGTGAAAATTCTTACTAAATTACTAATGTAAAGTATCAGAATTTTTGTCGAAAGAAAAGCTCTGTTCACAAGGTTTTGGAAATACAGTGAACTGTATAGTAACAAGTTTCACATGATCCATGAAGACAGCTTAATTAAAGATTAACAAAATTAGAGACCATTTAAAGAAGAAATGAAGCTCTTGTGTTTGGTGTGTATGGTGTATTCATTACGTATTACATCTAGATTGTGAAAAACGTTAGAAAACGTAATACTTGAGTATTACACTCTTTTCAAGTTCAAATAAATACATAAAAAAGGTCTAAGAGGGTAGTTGATAAGCAGATGAATAGGATTTAAAGGTTGTCAATTTTTTCTAGAGTTAAGTTTAGTTTTTTTCTTTTTCTTTCTAGTTCTTTAATTGTAGATCCTATAATAATTCTTTCTTCAACTGCATCTGGTATTCTTTTACCAAGATATTTGGTGAACTTATATTCAGGTTCTAACCTCAGATAGAAATACGGTCCGTGTTGAGATTTAGGACTTTGTTTACATCTACAGTTTTCTTTACCACATCTAATATACTTTGAGCTAATGAAACCAAATAAAGGATCTTGTTGTGAGAGAGATTGTATTTGATAATCTAAATCCTTTATGGCACCCTGCAAATTGATTTTAACATCACTTATTTTATCAACTGTCATATTGGGACATGTATTTATACTTTCATCATAAAAAAACATTAGATATTACTCTGATATTCTCCAGATTATATTGAATTATTTATTCGACAATAATCCTCTAACCATGTAGAAAATCCGACAAAGTGATAAAATGCAGCAGAGTAAGAATATGCTAACAAAGAAGATAAAGGAAAAATCCCTTATACAAGGGGTTGTTATCAGTAGTCGTCGTGTGTATGTTTACTCAGACGAAACTGATCAAGAAATAGAATTAGAGAATCTTTTGATTAACTTACTTAGAGATCATGGACCACTTACCAGAAATGAACTTGTTTCATTAACCCATATTCCACGTTCAACCCTGTATGACAATTTGGCTAAAATGATATCTGATGGAGTTATTGCGAAAGAATCAGTTCCACGAAGCACTAGAGGAAGACCAAAGGTGCTATTCAAGCTAGCATGAAAATAGTCTAGTTTTCTCTTGATTCAATTAATAAATCTGATAATTGTTTTAGTCAACATCTATCGACAAAGTTAAACAATAGTCACAAAAGTACAACTACAGTAGCTAAGAGATGGCAATAATGGGTGAGAAAAACAAATCCAATATTGATGAAATATTTGATAGAGTTCTTGATGCACAAACGAAGATATTCAGTAATCGTGAAGTATTAACTCCAAACTATGTGCCAGATATTCTCCCCCATAGAGATGATAAATTTGAGGAGCTAGTAAAAATTTTAGCACCTTCTTTAAGAGGTGGAGCACCTTCAAACATTTTTATTTATGGAACAACAGGAACTGGTAAAACAGCTGTAACAAAACAAGTTCTGTCTAAACTAAAAAAAGAGGCCGAAGCAAGAGATTTATCTTTTAAATATAGTTATATGAATTGTCAACACGTTGATACCAAATATAGGGTATTAACACAATTATGTGAGGATATTGGAATAGATGTCCCAATTACAGGTTTACATTTTGATGTTGTTTATCAGAAATTCAAAGAAGCTTTAGATGCACTCAACACACTTCATGTTACTGTTTTAGATGAAGTGGATATGTTATATAGTAAAAGTTCCGAGTCATTGTATATTTTAACACGTATGAATAGTGATTTAGAGTCATCTAGGATTAGCATAATAGGAATAACTAATGACGTGAACTTCAAAGAAACTCTTGATCCTCGTATCAGAAGTAGTTTAAGTGAAGAAGAAATTGTTTTTTCCCCCTATTCCGCTGAGCAGCTTCGAGATATCCTTACACAAAGAACTGATGTAGCATTTCATAAAGGTGTACTAGAATTTGGTGTAATTAATCTCTGCTCAGCTGTAGGAGCACAACAACATGGAGATGCAAGAAGATCATTAGACCTACTTCGTGTAGCAGCTGAGTTGGCTGAGAGGAATGGCGATGAATCTGTTACAGAATTACACGTTAGAAAAGCACAACAAGTGATTGAAAGGAACACAGTAATTGAGGTGCTTGACACTCTACCGATACAAACTAAAGCTGTTTTACAAGCAATTTTCATAGGAGAAGGTAAATCAGAAGAAATTACAACAGGCGATGTTTACGAATTATATTCTAGGATATGCAAACTTATTCGTCTAGATATATTGACTGCTAGACGTGTAGGTGATCTAATTAATGAGTTAGATATGTTAGGAATTGTTACTGCTCAAGTAATAAGTAAAGGACGTTATGGTAGATCAAAGAGAATTCATCTAACAGTTCCTCCCAGACAGGTAAGAGAAGTTCTAGAAAAGGAGTTTAGACTCACTAAAATATTCGAAATGGAAGATATCTGAATAGCTCAAGAGAAGGGAAACATTTTTCTTTTACGTTTAATGAAAGTTTAACTGATTGTTAATGAACGAGTATTATCTAGAACTCAAGTATATCGTCGCAGGTCCTAATT
Source organism: Candidatus Heimdallarchaeota archaeon (assembly GCA_030607575.1). GTDB lineage: Archaea > Asgardarchaeota > Heimdallarchaeia > Heimdallarchaeales > Heimdallarchaeaceae > UBA460. Next base: position 4,084 of record JAUWJS010000043.1, read on the forward strand.
GTAATAAACTGATTAAGAATGGAGCAATTTTGATTGAAAACAGTGAAATAATCGCTGTAGGAAAATCCGCAGAAGTTAAAGGCTTAATTTCTGGGCATGACAAGATTGAGCGTAACAATCATATTGCAATACCTTCTTTCATCAATGCACATACCCATCTTCCTGAAACACTTCTAAGAGGAATATGTGACAATGAAAAACTCCTTACTTGGCTAAATGATTATATTTGGCCATTTGAAATGAGAATGAGTTCAGAGGATGCATATTATGGAGCGCTTCTAGGATGTTTAGAGCTAATTGAATCAGGAATAAGTGGATTCATTGATCAGTATTTTTACGCTGAAAGCATTGAAAAAGCTGCTAAAGAAGCTAATATCAGAGCTCTTCTCTGTCCATCTGTTTTTGATAATACTCCAGAATCTGGAAGTCTAGAAAATACTTGGAAGCATGTTTCCAATCTTGTTAAAAGAAAAGCTTCTGGTAAGCATCAACTTGTGAAGTATGGAATTGGTCCTCATGCACCATATACTGTACCTGAAGAATATTTACTTCAGATTGCAGATTTAGCATCTGAATATAATATCCCAATTCATATTCATCTAAATGAAACAAGGAAGGAAGTAGAAGATGCCAAGAATCAGTTTCAAATGTCTCCAATTCAATATTTACACAGCATTGGATTGACAGATTTGAAGATTCTAGGTGCACACTGTGTTCACACAGATGAACAAGACATGAGTATTATGAAGGAAAATGATTTTACTGTACTTCATAATCCACAATCCAATTTGAAGATGTCAACTGGAATTGCTCCAATTTACAAATATCTAGATTTAGAAATTGATGTAGCAATAGGAACTGATGGAAATGCTTCCAACAATGATTTAGGAATGCTAGAGGAAATATCAACAGCTGCAATGTTGCAAAAATATTTGGCAAATGACCCTAAAGTAATAAGAAACTCACAAATTCTTACTGTAGGAACTATACAAGGGATGAAAGCTTTAGGTGAACCTTCATCTGGAATATCTAAAGGTTCTGTTGCAGATATCACACTTTTATCATTTGAGAGAAGTCATTCTTGGCCACAGAATAATCCTTTGTCAAATGTGATATACTCGTCATTAAGTTCTGATGTTACAGATCTTTTCGTAAATGGTAACTTTATTTATGAGAATAGAAAACACAAAACATTAGACAAAAATAAAATAATAGAAAAATGTTCTAAAATCTCTGAAAGAATACTTACTGAAATGAAAAAATAAAAGAATAAGATAGTTAATCTTTATCTGGCAATGAAGAATCTAGCCCTTGACTGAACTAGATGTTGAGGATCTTGAGTACTGAGCCATCAAATCTTCATGGCTACTTTTTTCTTTTGAACCCAAGAAACTCAAATTGCCAGAAAGCATAACCATCGGAAGCCGTTCTTAACTCCGAAGCAATTTGAAGGGAAGATTCAACGCTAATTTCACCTTTTATAGTTGATTTTGATGCGATGTGTTCTGTATCTTCAATATTACTACCAAATCTTTGCATAACAGTCAAAACAGGTCCTAGATAATGGAGGGGGGTGTTTATTGAGAAACGATAAATTGGTTCAAAAATTCCAACTTTCCCCTTTTGTAATGCTTCGTGAACAGCGTTTTTTACTAATGGTACGATTATCTCATATCTAAGCGAATCTGGAGCTAATTCTTGAATATCTTGAATTATTAAAGTAAGTTTCCGAACTGGATATCCTTTCAGTGGACCACGTAGAATAGCATTTCGAAAACCAATTACAATTAAATCTTGAATCTCTTCTGTTGTAATTTTAGCTTCTAATTTCAAACAGTTATCTCTGTAATCATTGTATATACAATCCTTAGTATCCTCTTGTGAAGACATACAAGTTAACTCAATTTTGAGCAAATCCAAATAATCTATCTTTTGTAATCTTACTTCTTCTTCAATTTGCTCTATTAAAGTTACTTCAGGATTTGAAACTTCAACAGCTATACCCGTTTTTTCTATCTCTCCAATGATAATTTCAAGTTGAAGCTCACCAATCCCATGTATTTTCATTTCACCAGTATTTTCATCTGTTGAGTTATGAAAATTAGGTTTAATTAAAGATAAAATTTCTAGATTCTTTTGTAGTTTCGGAATGTCTAAAACTCTTTTTGGCTCTATTCTTTGAGAAATAACAGATTCTTGTAGATAGAAAATTTGTTTAAAAAGTACATTTGGAGGGTTTTCCCTTTCAACCACAAATGTATCTCCAATTTGTACATTCTTTAAACCAATAATAACAGCGATATTTCCTGCTCCAACTGAACCGATTGTTTCTAAAGATTGACCTTTATAGATACAAACCTGCTGAACTCTTGTTGTTTCTCCAGTTCTTCGATTTCGTATTGTAGAACCTGATTTTACTGAACCTGAAAATATTCTTATAACTGAAATAATACCTCTGTTATCTTCATAAAGCAGCTTCCCGAGGCATGAAATCAAAGGACCTGCATCGTCACATTCTTGTATTGCTTGTTTTGAGCCTTTATCAATAAATTGAGTAATATGTTGAACACGTTCAAGCTGAGCTTCTTTAGGACTAGGAATATTATTTATTATAGATTTTAGAAAAACATTTGCGATTGGAAAATTACTTCTTAGTTGCCCAATATTATCTTCTTCATGATATTTAATAATCATATCAAAATGCGGAATCATTTTGGAGTAGGATGAGATAGCCCAACCATTCAGTGCAGATCCTATGATTACTGTACCTTTGTCAAATCTTACTTTCCATTCTTTGTTGTCTGAACTAATGCTATATCGGTCAATAAGTTCGTTTACCATTTCTATGATATTGTTAATTCTTGTTTCAATTTCTTCCTTTGGTAATTTGAGCTCATTTATCAATCTGTCAACTTTATTTATGAAAAGAATTGGTCTTAAATATTCTTTCATTGATTGTCTAATTACTGATTCAGTTTGAGCCATTATCTGTTCAACAGAATCAACAACAATTATCACTCCATCAACCAATCTCAATGCTTGGGAAACCATTCCTGAGAAATCTACATGCCCAGGAGTATCTACTAAGTTTACTAAATAAGGTTCATTTTCTTGCTCAAAAATAAACGAGATATTTGCTGTTTTTATAGTAATACCTCTTTTTTGTTCCTCTTCTAGATAATCTAAAGCTCTAGCACTTCCGGCCATTGTTTTAGATATTAAACCTCCTGCTTGAAGTAAATGATCCGAAAGAGTAGTTTTCCCGTGATCTACATGACTAACAACACTAACATTTCGAATATTTTGTTTGTTACCCATTGAAGAATACACTTTCTTGACGTATGAACTCATATTCGAGTGTGCTATACGCTTGTAGGTTTAAAGATTTATCTTAAGTAATCAAAAATTCTACTTCCGTTAATGTTTTAAATTTAAACGATATAGTTAGTATAACAAATAATAATATCTGCATTTACGAGGTTAAACCGATGTATGAAACTAAAGTTCCTGGAACACGATATGCTGTTGCTTTAACAAATGTTAAAGGTCAATGGTATATCCAGATAAAACTAGATGGAATTGTTGAAGCAGAGACAATAGTCAAAGAACTCAGCGAACTTGGTGTTCTTGAAAATATCAAAACTATTGTATCTGAAGTAAATCTCTACTTGAATGATTTTATAATTGACCAGATTACAAAAGAAATTACATCAGAAGCAAAGATATTACTAAAAGAAGTAGCTGCAACAGCTGCAACTGTTTCTCAAAATACTACAAGTTCAGAAATGTCAGCTGTTGAAGAGACATTGATTCAAATTGTTAAAAGAATTGAAACCCTAGAGGAAAGGATTCAACGCTTGGAAAGCACACTTGAACATCGTTCTTAAGTAGATTCATAGAGGTTTGAACCTCTAACAATTTTCTTTTTTACTTCTTACTAAAAACGAAATCTTCTTAAAACCAACTAAACTTCTTAACAAAAGGTGAAATAATGGCTCAAAGAGCTAGAATCAAATTAATCAGCAATGACCCGCAATCATTACAAAAAATCTGCAATCAAATTGGAAAGATTGCTGAAAGAACAGGAGTACGTATTAGGGGACCAATTCCTTTACCATCCAAAAGAATAGTATTGCCTGTTAGAAAGTCTCCTTGTGGTAATGGTACTGCTACATTTGATCATCTAGAGATGAAACTTCACAAAAGAATTATCGATATGGATGCAGAAGAAAAGAGCATGAGATTGTTAATGAGAATTCATGTGCCTGAAGATGTTCATATTGAAATAGCCATTGAAAGAAAATAATCTTTTATCCTTCTATTTCAAAAAAGGAGTTTTCTTTATTATTAATTATATTTTTTACATGAATATGAAGGATAATAGAACTTCAGGATAGAAACCAAATCTTCTGGGTTGATTGAAGATTCATTGCTGTGGATTATATTGCGAAGAAACGTAAGCATTGAGCTAAAATATTCTCCAATATCAGTATGTGGAATGAGAGTATTGTGCGGAAATTTAACATCCCCATCAAAAATCTTATTCTGCAAAACATCCTTTAGTTCAGTGAGCAACGACTTAGAAACTTTTTTTCCCATATTTATGAGAATATTTTTGAATGAATCATGAAAATTTTCCACATGATGTATTTGATTAAGGATTATATGATTAAATGCTGTAAATGTTTCAAGATTACCATTTTCAATTTCAGCAACCATGTTTAGGAAGTGATTCTTTGGTAAAAGTTCTATATTTTCAATTTCCAATTCGTTATACGAACCTGTACCCTTTATTCTTATTATTCTACCTGCAGTTAAATCTTGAAATTTTTTCGAATTGATATCAGAATTACTAACATTAGAGGAAATTCTGATTTCTTGATATATATGTGGAGGAAATAACAATTCTAACTTAAGAACAGACATCTCATCATGTTGTTCAATCCTTGTAATTTTTCCTGTAATAATAATGTCTTTTTCAGTAATACTGTAAAATTGATCCATATTTATCTCTGTTTTTATATTTCCGAACTTACCATCAGATACTACCAATTCATCTTGTTTATTCTTAAAACAGTACCCTTTATTTATTGTTAATCTTAACCCAACTAATACATTATTTGTTAAAGAGCTGGAATCTTTCAATTTATAATCATAGATTCCAAATTTTGTGCTTAATTTACCATGCGTACCCCATTGACTTATTTTAACGGAAAGTATTTCTCCTTCTAAGTAAGTTATAGTCTTTCCTGGTTGAGGAGGATTATTCAAGTCTTGACTATTAGCACTATTCATCATAAAAATATCCAAAATATACTATAAAAAGTCGATTGGTTTTTGTATTCATAACTCGCGAAAATTCTTTTCTTTGAACGAAGCGTTCTTCCTTATCAGTATTTCTTTGATATGTTTGATTAGAATTTCAGAGTTTTCCCATGTATCTAGAGGACATAGTACAATTTCTTTATATTGGAATATTTCTAAGAATTTCTCTATCTCAGGTTTTAGATTCTTCAATAAACCTTCAGAAAGAACTGCTGAAAAAACATATTGACTGAATGGGTAAGTTTCAATTAATTCTAATGGTAGAAGACCAAAGAAAGGTATAAGAAAAGCAAAATCCATTTCATCTGTTTTTGACTTTATCAGGTCTTCTAATTCACTTCTAAGGTTTAATAATTCAACAGGATTATTTTTCCCAGAGGAAATAAGAATGATTACCTTAGAATTATTAGGAGTGTATCTAGCATATATCCGTTTTCTGCCTTTAGAATATTCAGGGCGATAAAATGAGTCTTCTCCAGAGATTTTAAGACCTGTTTGTTTTGTGATTGGTGTGCCATATTCAAGAAATTCAATATCAGAACCATTTGCTAGATGCTTGAATGCTTTATAGAGAGATGGATGAGCTTTGGATCTTCTAACCAATAATTCCCATAAGTTTCCATCCTTTAAACTGACTCTAATTCTTTTCAGTTCAGCATGAGAGACATAAAGATTATGTAAAGCTATGTTTCTTATTCTAGTATCTTCATCAGTATCTAAGAGCTCTTTTGGCGTCCAGTTTGAGCAAATTTCACAGTTACATGGTAGTTCATATAATTCTTGCAAATGATATGTCCCTGTATTTGTCATATATCGATTCTCTTTTGCGTACAAGATATATGCTGCACTGTCAAATGTGTCACTTCCTAATGCAACAACAAATGGAAAGATCATTGGGTGACCAGCTCCAAACAAATGGAAAGGAATATTGTGTGGAAGCAAATCTCTAGACTTTTTAATCATAGAAAATAATGATAGAAAATCATACTGTGACATAATGGGAGCAACACTTCCAAGCGCATGAAATTTAAAATGAGACAAATATTCCTTTTGTTTCAATTCATTCAAGTAGTATTCAATCAGCTTGGTATTTTTCCCCCCTTGTATAGGAAGAGTCCAAATAGTTTCCGGATGTTCTTCTATATGAGCTAGAGACATACCAATTCTTCTAACAGTTTCTTCGACTTTCTGCTTGGCTAGTGTGTATGTATCTGCTGGCGGAGTAGGTACATCTAAAATGACTCCAACATCAGTTTTTAGATTGGATTGTATTTGAAGAGATTGAATTGGATCTATATCTACATCACCATAAACAAGAACTTGGTATGCTCCGCTATCCATCATAATATTGCCATCAAAATCCAATGTTTCATGAATTGATTTTGAATCATTTGGCATTCCATACCTCTTATAATACAAATATGCACTAGTTATTACAAAATTAAAATCAAATTTTTTCTTCATATCTTGGGCAGAGATTAATTTTTTTCTTGGGTCTATGACAGGTAAAAGAGTGGGAGTAATTACATCTCCTTTAGGTAAAGCGATTTTACCTAGTCTCCCATGCAAGTCCGAGGAAATTATTTCATCCATTTGTCATTCCTTCCTTCGTCTAAAAAAGAAAAAAAGAGCGATCGTAAATCTCGCTTATCCTTTTTCTGCTTTGTATTTATCGTAGATTTTTTGGATTCTCTCTGAAATTGGTCCAGTTCCTTTCACACCATCTTCACTAACAGTAAATCTGTCGAAAACTTGAATGATAGCTGCTTCTTCAATAATTTTAACGTTTTGTGGTTGAAACATTTGAGAAAGTTCACCTGCTAATCCTGATAAATCAAATGGCTCTTCAGCTAAAGTTATTTCAACAATATTAGCACCAGTGATAAAAACTCTAAAGTAACTTTCATCCCCACAATTTGCGTCTGCTAAAACAACGTTAAGAGAATTATCCTGTATTCCACGTAACACTCCTGTATATATTGTCTCATTATTAAGAGAGATTTTTACTCTCTTGTTAACAAGACCACTAAGTTCTAGTAAAAACTCACGATTAGGGTTTGCTGGCATAATTATCAATGCAAGGTCAATCTATTTATAAAAAAATGTTATGATTAGCGTTAATGATTATTTATGCTAAAACTTATTGAAGTCTATTTTCCTTTATTGTTTGTTTTATAGTGTCTTTGACCTTCTTGTGAACAATTGTGACAATAGGGCAAGCTTCTGCACACAAATTACATTTAGTACATATCTTTTTGTCAACAAAGATGATATTATTGTCAATCGATATGGCTTTAAGCTTACATTTTCCAACACAAAGCTCACAGTTTATACATTCAACTGCTCTTAAAACTGTGTAAATGAAATTTTCAATTGCATTTTGAATGCCATACTTTGTGAGATTATCCTGTTTTCTAAAAATAATTTTGAAAGCGCCATCATGATACAAGATAACTGAAAACTTCTTACTGGACACACGAATAAAGTTAAGTTTACGATTGAATTGAACTTTTCCTACCATTATTAGTGCACTAGATACTGTGTCTAGGTTTATTCTACTCGAAAAACTACCAATAACTGTAATTGGATTAGTGATGCAGTCACTAGCCTCTATTTCTATAAACGATAATTCATTCTGTTTAGATGTAGTTTTAAAGTCATTAAGATCTAAAGAAAGAACAGTTGAAATTTTCTTTGGAATTTGCTTGAATCTCCACAATCCATGTTCCCAAAAGCCGTTCGGTAGATTTTTTTCTTCTCTCCATTTTTCAACTGCGGTATGGAGTTTTGTATAAAGTTTCGGATGATTATTTTCTAGAATCTTAAACTGTGCCATGTTTGAGGATGGACAAACCCAGCAACCTATTCGCTCATATCCCGCATCATAAAGTAAATTATACGGTAAATCTTTCCAGTATATATATAGCCAAATCATAAGTGCATTCCAATTCTGAATGGGAGATACGTTTATTTGGTTTGGAATATATTGATTCTGCCAAATATCAGTAATGGCTCGTCTAAACGACTCATATCTCCTTTGTCCTACAAAACTAACACACTGTCCTCCTTGATAGAGCTTGTCTATTACTCGTTGAATGGGAGCTAGTTTTGCAAATTTACAACAGTGACGAAAATCTCTTCCTGGTGGTCCAAATTTTTCAAAAGCATCCCAAAAAACTTTGGAAGATACTTGTTCTATAATTAATTTATCTTCGAATCCTAATTTCCTACTACTTTCTTTTACGTAGTTTACTGTTTCTGGAAATTCGATTCCAGTGTCAACAAATAGAACATCATAATTGCCATCAGGTAAAGCTTGCTTAACTAGAGATAATGTTACTAAACTATCTTTTCCACCACTGTAAGAAACCATTACAGGCAGTTCTAAATCATCTATTATTTTTTGTATGAAGAATAATGCTTTCTTCTCTAAACGAATTAGTTCTTGTTCATTCCATTTTACTATGTCTTTCCACGACCGTTTTGTATGATGAATCTGAACATATTCATCTGCAGCTTGGTAGGTTTTAGCATATACGCCCTTCTTTTTCTCTTTCCTTTCTGTATCATCTAGCCTTGCAATTCCTCCAGCGATTACTTTGTGTTTTTTATTTATAATAGCAATATAGTTTCCAACTTTGATATTTTCATCAGCATCAATGATACCTGGAATTAAAACACTAGCTCCTTTGATGATATATTCTATTGCTCCATCATCAATCATAACCCATTTGTTGATATTCTTTTCGTTCAATAAAGATAATCCATAACCATTAAGTTTGAGAACCCAGCTATTGGAAGTTAAATCATATCTTCTTGTTCCAATACTCTTTCCATAGAAAATAATTTCGTCCATGTGATCTTCAGACCCTATGTGATTGAGCAGCAAAACGTCATCCGTTTGTATTATATTTGTATTATTACCAAAGGTAGCTTTTATTAAATCTATAATTTCTGAGGTTTCATACAAGGTTGAAGGTCTTACATCATAAGGAGGTGTTAAAGGAACTAAATTTATTTTACTACCGCAGATGGGGCATGTATGAGAGCTAATTATTGGTAAAGAACAATCGTAACAATAGAACAAAAGATTTGGTCCCAAGTAAGGAATGTTTTTCTTTTTTCTCTTCTTACTGGGCTGGATTTTTTCCACCCACCTATGTTTCTCTAAGTAACTTCATCAGAATTCTTGGTATTTGGTGATGACTCGTTACTTCTGCATATTTACCTCCTCCAAGTCGGGCTAGATCTTTGCAAACCCTTCTACCCCAATCATGTTTACTTGGAAGTGAGATTACATGCAACCGGGGGAAATATTTCAATAATGGACGTGGATCGCCCCCTCTATTGAAAGCACCATCTGTTACAAGGACACCAAATTTATTTTTCTTCTTAACTTTTTCAAGTTCTAGTCCACCAAATCTTAATCCTTCAGCAATATTGGTATAACCAGCACTTTCGCTTTCCAGAATTCTATTAATGAGTTCCTCAGATTTCACCTTTTCTTTAATTCGTTTAATTGTATAAGCTTGAGTATTGAAGAGGACTACACTGAAATTATCTCTAGAAAGATTATAAGACATTACAGCAACAGTCAAAGCTGCTGTTGTAAACCTCTCACCATACAATGAACCTGAAGTATCAAACATTAAAACAGCTGTTTTCATCCTTTCCTTTCTTTCTAAACTAACAATATCATCTGTTTGAAGAATCCTACTTCTGTTTTGTAGAAAACGTTCAAGTGTTTCATCAATATCAAACTCATCTAACCCCATTTCATACTCTGTTTGTTCGTAAACTTCTCCCCTGATTCCTTGACTAGTGATTCCAAATGCAGATTTCAAAATAACTTGTCTTGCTAGTCTACGAAAAACAGGTCTAGTCCTTTCATCCAATGCAGTTCTTAACATGAAAAATAATTCTGGAGCACTGCTATCTCCTTTAGCTGCACGTCTAGCAACCATAGTATATCCTTTCTTAGAATTGAGTGCTTCGGCAACAGCAAATTTATTCGAAACCGCTAAGCCTTGAATAGCGGGCATGTTATCAACATCAATAGCCAATTCAGTTTGTTTTTTGATTTCGTAGTAACTCATTCCTTCAGAAAGACTAGAGTACACCGAAGGGTTCCTCTTTCCTGACACAATTTCAGCTTCTAGTAATCTGTTTTTGTCCATCTTTCCTCTAAAGACAAAAGGACGCTGTGCGTCCTCTTTATACAAACCTCCTCCCTCTTCTAGAAAAAATCTAAATCTTTAAAGGCACTTTGAACAATGTCTTTAACCACATCTTCTATTTGGCTTTCTACTCCATCTTCCAATTCTATTTTAGTAGCAAGAGCCATAATGGACCCATCAATCCATGATTCGATGTCATTAGATTCAAGAAAACGTATTATGGAAGCTAAATCAAGTGCTCCTCTGATAGATGCTCCTCTTCTTAAATCAGGCCAATCTCTTGTATGCCTAACAATTTTTACAGCTATTTTTATGATTTTATCATCCTTTATGCCTGTTCGCACTCTAACTATATTTTCCTCTTCTTCCTCTGATTGATATTGCAGCCTTATCCAGACAAATCTGTCTCTCAAAGCTTCACTTAGTGGGGTTGTTGCAACAAGTTCAGCGGGATTCATTGCACTAATAATGAAGAAACCTTCCTTGGCTTTAACTTTTCCAAGTTTTGGAATAATAATTATTCCTTCATCCATAGCTGAAAGGAGAACATTTTGAGTGCCTTCTGGCATTCTGTTTAATTCATTAAGAAAGAGGATAGCACCTTGTTGCATAGCTTTTGTCAATGGACCTGTAACAAAAGAATCCCATGAATAACCTTGTTCAATTACCATTGGAGGATCAAAATGACCTACAAGTTTAGCTGAACTATATCTTTCATCACCGTCAACTCTTTCTAGATCTTGTGAAAAATATGATGCCAATGCATTTGCAAGTGTTGTCTTTCCAACACCAACATCACCCTCAAGCAAAATATGGCGGTTTGCTAGTTTAGCAGCTAAACATTTTAGGAGCTCACCTGATCTTCCAACAATGTTATACTGTTTTTGTATTTCTTCAATCATTTCTTCCATTGTCTTATCTTGCATTACAACGCCTTCCATCGATTCTCTTTCCTCTTGACAATTTTATTATAAATTTCGAACGATAGTTTTATACTACGAAGTTTTAAATACTTTTAGATATTTGGGTAATACAAAACCCCTACTTATTGAAAATCCAATAAAGAATCTTATACATAGTTCTCTCTAGCTGCAATCAATAAAGCTGATGTTATGTTTTTGCTAAATTTTTCTTCTGTTGAAGTTGGTTTTGTTTTTGATGTAAAATCTTCTCTAACTATATGAATGGGAACTTTATCATAAAAAATATCATTCAATCTTTGAACTATCTCATCCTTAACTTTTCCACCCCCAGCCCCTATTTTGATGACTAGCTTATCTGTTTCAATATTGAAAAAGGTGGATATTACTTCTTTGACAGCATCAACTGCTGTGTAAATCTCAGATACACTTATGATGGTCTCCCCATCAGCAACAACAGCATATCCAATGGTTTTTCCTGGATCTATTCCTATGATTACCTCTGAAAAACTCTCCTTTCCAATATACGTTAAACAGATATTGGAATACAAATAATAACGATTGAATGCTTTGGGTATGAATTTTTTCTTCCAGTCAACAGATTTTTTTTCAATTTCAGTTGTTATGACTACATCTATATTTTCAGGAATGAATTCATCAGGTAAAACGTGATTAATTTGTATTTCTTTAATACCACCTAAGATTTCATTAAGTCTATACAAAAACCTAAAATTCTTAGTTGCTACTGTTACTTTAATCACAAATAAACAAACTCCTTGTGTTAATAAAGCTTTATCACTTTGTTTACAGAAAAGGAAACGTTTAAACAAGTGTAATTAATGTTATCTCCAAGAACCCCGTAGCTTAATTTCCTTGAATAACTAATTCGCGAACATAACAGAAATGGTGAATAAAATCAGTCAAAATAACCATCTATCTATCAACATTCAAGCATATTTTAATGATTTAAATAATCAGCTCAAAAAAATATACTCTGTTGCATCAAAAGCAAGAAAGAAAGGTTTGGATCCAGTTCCCGAAGTAGAGATTCCTATTGCTAAAGATATTGCAGATAGAGTTGAAGGACTTATAGGTCCTGAAGGTGTTGGGAAAAAGATTCGCGAGTATGAAAGAAAGGACATGTCTAGGGAGCAGGTAGCTTTTAAGATTGCTGAAGATATATGTCTAGGAAAATTGGTTCAAGGGACAAAAGAGGAATTAGCTGAACTGGCTATAAGAAGCTCTTTAGCAGTTATAACCGAGGGTATAACAGCTGCTCCAATAGAGGGAATAGCTAAAGTAAAGATTAAACAGAATGATGATGGTTCAGAATATTTGGCTGTGTATTATGCAGGTCCAATTCGTTCAGCTGGAGGAACTGCTGCAGGAATGAGTGTTCTATTAGCTGATTATGTAAGAAAAATATTAGGGATTTCAAGATATAGACCAAATCAAAGGGAAGTGGAACGATATATTGAGGAGCTTGAATTATATAATCGAGTGAGTCATTTGCAACTTCCAACAACAAAAGAGGAACAAAGGTTTGCTGCTCAAAACTTACCCATTGAGATTACAGGAGAACCAACAGATAAGGTCGAAGTGTCTGGAAATCGTGATTTGAAAAGAATTGAAACAAATCGTTTACGGGGTGGTGCTTGTTTAGTCTTTAATGATGGATTAGTTGGTCGTTCAAAGAAACTTCAAAGAAGGCTTTTAGAGAGTAAATTAGATGGCTGGGAATGGTTTCAAGAATTAATAAAAATTCATGAAGGTACTGGAACTCACATAGACGAAGATGTACCAGATGAATATGACGTTAAAGATGATTCTGAAAATGAAGAGGAACTAGAAATTCATTCTGATGAAGGTTATATCAAGGATGTAATTGCAGGTCGTCCTGTTTTTGCACATCCTTCAGAAATTGGTGGCTTTAGGATTAGATATGGAAGATCTAGAACCACCGGACTTGCTGGAATGGGAATTCATCCAGCTTTAATGGGTTTAACAAATGATTTTCTAGCTTGTGGAACCCATGTACGAACTGAACGTCCTGGTAAAGGTGCGATTGTTATGCCTGTAGATTCTATTCACCCTCCAATTGTTAAACTGAAAAACGGTGATGTTGTAAAAGTTAATAGTTACAAAGAGGCCAAGTCTCTAGCAAATCAAATTCATGAAATATTGTTTTTAGGAGATATGCTATATGGTGTAGGGGAATTTAACCAAAATAGTCATGATTTGGTACCTTCTGGTTATTGCGAGGAGTGGTGGATTCAAGAGTTAGAGTCAAAATACAGGGAAATTTCTTCGAAAGACAAAGAAATTTTGTCTCAAAGTTTAGCTAAGAAAGTTCGAAGTTTCATAAAAGATCCCTTTTTTAAAATTCCAACGTC
>JAUWJS010000101.1 GCA_030607575.1 Candidatus Heimdallarchaeota archaeon
AAAAACAAATTTGATCATATGCCTATAGTTGGAGCGCATTGCTATGGATATTATTCACATCTTCTTCCTAACAACAAGAATTGGAAGGGATGTACAGCTGGTATAAATACAATAGGTATAACCTCTGATGGTTCGATTGTAGGATGTTTATCAATGGGTAACGATAAATTTATTGAAGGAAATATCAGAGATCGTAATTTCTCAGATATCTGGAATGATCCTAATTCCTTTGCTTACAATCGGCAATTCACTAGATCAAACTTAGGTGAGAATTGTGTTAATTGCTTATTTGGTGAAACCTGTAAAGGGGGCTGTAACTCCACTTCTTATCATCTTAATCAAGCTTTTCATAACACAGCATACTGTTTCAAGCAAATTGAAGAAAACTTTTTTGAAGCAAAGCAATACCGTAAAGAGATCAAGTGGTTAAAACAAAAGGGAGTTAAAACCTGATGATAAAACTCAATCTAGGCTGTGGTGTTTTTTATAAACCTGGATATATCAATATTGATTTATCAGAAAACGATGTTGCTGACGAGATACAGAATGTCGCTAATCTTAATTTTGAATCTAATAGTGTGGATGTCATAGAAGCATCCCATATTCTCGAACACTTCGATATTATTCATCTTCCATACGTTCTTGCAGAGTGGTTTAGAGTATTAAAAACGGATGGGGAATTATACATTGAAACTCCTAATCTAGTGAAATCTATTATTTCTTTGAAGCCTAAAAGTGATGAGTCAAAGAAACTCACATACCAATTTCTATTCGGCATTGATTTTGAAGGAAATGTCCACAAAATAGGTTTCACTACTCGGTTTTTGAAGAAATATCTTATTTCTACTGGTTTTACTAGGATATCCAAACAAAAACAAAGAAGCTTCAAATCAGAGAAGAGTATAAGGTACTATTGCAAGAAACCTTCAGAGATTCCACTGACTAACACAAAATTCCTGATAAATCATTTAAGAACACTAATTAAAACTCAATTTGGTTTATTAGATACCCTCTTTTTAGATCACTGTGAGTCAAATTGTATAAGTTTTTTCAGCAAATTAAAACTAAACAATGACATGAATAATTTGAGTGATGAATTATGCTTAGAACTAATAGCTTCTCTAACACTTTTTAGTCCCAAGGTCGCTAAAATCTTCGTTGAGCTCTTCTCAGACAATTTACCAACTCACATAAATTTTGATGTATTAGATTATTTGGATTCTATTGATTTCTCCTCAAAAATGTATGAGAATTGGAAGAGCTGGAGAAAAAATAAAGATAGACCAAAATATAATGTATTCTATTTCTGTAATCATTGGATTTCAAAAATAAAGAAAAGTTTGTTATCAGAAACTAAGATTGAAGGCATGTATGATTTTATTGAATCAGTGGAAAGAAGCGAGTGCGATTACTTTTGTTTTGAGCTAGTAGATATCTTATCTCTCAGAAAATCTAATCAAGGCTTACGATACTTCTCAAATAAAAATTTTAAAAAAGCAAAAGAATTATTCTTAGAAACCTTGAAACTTCAACCCTATGATCCTGTTTCAAACTGGAATCTAGCTAGATTATCAAAAAATTCAGAGAACAAAGAAAAGCTGCTCAATTATTATAAACAAGCAAAGATGAATGCCTTGTCAAGTGAGCATAAGAAGAAAATAAAAAAGGAAATTCATCTCTTGAAGAATGGTAATGAAAAACTAATACCACTAGAACCCATACAAATTAGATTCTAGAACTTTTTCATCATTAAAGCGAGGTCAACAAATAGTTTTATAGTGGAATCTTTTTGTTTCGAAACTTTATCAAAATGATTAAATATCCCCAGAATTTTCCAAGAAATATTTTTAATATCCTTATTTCACTTTTCAGTGAGAATAATGACTAGTGGAAAAACTCATCGATTATCTATGAAAGACGTGGTATTCAAAACTGATCCAACTAACAAACCAGTTTTAAGGATTGATTCAGGAGACACAGTTATCTTTGAATGCAGAGATGCTTTCAATCAAGTTATTAAAAAACCTGAAGATTTACCTATAGATTTTGATATGGACACAATTAATCCTGCAACAGGTCCTGTTTATATTGAAGGAGCAGAACCTGGTGACACACTCGAAGTGCATATTCTGGATGTAGATGTAGCAGAGCAAGGTTCATGTTGCATAATTCCCAATTTTGGGTATCTTGCTTCCGAATTCCCTGAACCATGGACTAGAATAATACCAATCAAAGATGGTCATGCTATTTTTAGTGATAAAGTCAAGATTCCTATTGATCCATTTCCCGGAACAATAATCGTCGCTCCAGCTGAAGGTTCTCATGGTACCCTCATACCTAAAGAATACGGTGGAAATATGGATTCAAGAGCTTGTACAGCTGGAACTACTGTTTACTTACCTGTATTTGTAGAAGGTGCTCTTTTTGGTGTAGGTGATGTTCATGGAGTTCAAGGTGATGGCGAAGTTTGTGGAACAGCTGTTGAAATAGATGCAAATGTCACTATCAAACTAGTTGTAAATAAGCAAAAGAAAATTGAACGACCTCAATATGAAACTGAAGAGCATTTTATGACTACTGCTTGGGGAGAAACAACTGATGATGCTTGTAAGATTGCATTAAGAGATATGATTAACTGGATTGTTCAAGAAAAGGGGTTAACACGAGAAGAAGCATATGCTCTCTGTAGTTGTGTTGTTGATATGAGAATAAGTCAATTAGTTGATATAACTCCTGGAGTACGAGCAGTTTTACCAAAATCTGTTTTCGTTGATTAAGGTCTTAGAATTAGTGTGTTCTAAGCATATTCTTTTTCTTTTTTCAAAATCGAGCAAATAGTTTTATACCACATTAAAACCAAACAGTTATGGCTAGTAGAATCATCTCTTTTGATATTCTTCGAGGGTGGGCGATACTAGGTAACTTAGTAATTCATACTTTCATGTTAGTAAGTCAAGTAGAAGGAATAGCAGAATCTACACCTGAACTTCTTGATACTTCAGGTTACATTATGATGGGTTTAGTTGTTGTTTTCGGTCATTGGAGAGGTTTATTTTTGCTAATTAGTGCTTGTGTTCATATGCTGATTATGAATATGAAACTGAGAAGGGGAATAAAGAGAGAGGTGATTTTGGTTCAAGAATTATTCAAAGGATTACTTCTCTGGTTATGGGCAATGTTCTTTTATGTATTTCTAGCACAATGGCAATTATCCAAGGAATGGGTTGAAACTGGTACATCTTCTATTGAATGGCAGAATATTTACCATGCTGATCAATTTGCTAATATAGCCTGGGCTATAATGATATCGGCTGTTTTATTCTATTTCCTAACTTCAAATGAAAAAACAAAAAAACCACTAGTAATGTCAATTGTTTTTGCCATAGTTGGTTGCTTATTCATTTTCCCAGCTCCTGCTACTTACGAAGCTGCAAATATCTTCTGGGGAGTTGATTTGCATTCAGGACAATCTCTAACCAAGATTGGTGATAAGGGTTGGTGGGATTATATTCTCCGAATGTTAGGAAATCAATTCCTTGCAACGGAATCTCCATTGATGCCTCATTTTGGGTATAGTGCAACAGGTTCAATCTTAGGAATCTATCTCTCTCAAGAGAAAAAACCAAAGAAAGAAAAATTCCTTGTTTGGGGATATGGTCTTGCTGGAGCGTCAATAGTTTTTGGTGTGATTTGGTTGTTTGGTGTGGAAAAGATTCCATCTGATCCATTTCAACTCGTAATTTTCCATGCACACCCAACATGGTTTGTTTTTGTAACGATTGGAATGTTAATGTTTGTAGTAATTGGATTGTTACATGGACATGAATATAATGAAGGAGTTAACTGGGAAAGGAGATTGAAATGGTCACGATTCAGCAGAAGAGTTGGATTTTTGTCTCTATCAGTTTATTCCTTTGCATCATTACAAGCTGTACTTAGGGTCATATTACACTATATCTTTCCAAATCAAGGATTTAGAACTTTGTGGGGATTAAATACGGGAATGACATTTCTGCTTATTGGAATTGAAATCTCTGTGTGGTTCGGAATAATGTGGCTATGGGAAAAATGGAATTTTAATTTATCTTTAGAATGGCTGTTCGCATTAATATTGAAAAGACCTTCTCAACGGAAGCTAAAAGATAAACCTAAACTGTTTGGAGATTTCCTTGATGTTAAGGGAAGAGTTGTTAATGTTACTCCTGAACATTGGGTGGAGAAAACAACAGAAATATCGGCCAATAAAATAGAAGAATAGAGGGTGATTCCTCATTTTTTTTAGTTCATTAAGAAAGGTATTCCAAATGCAAAAGGTACGACAAATATTATTCCCCAAAGTAGCATCCAAACACCTATAGGTGCAACTATTTGCAGAATTAGACTCTCTCTAGCAGCTTCGCGTTCAGATTCAGCTACTCTAATATCTGCAGAAGACTTTTTCCCAGTGGAAACATATCTACTTGCTGAAGCAGCTGCAAGTTTATCTCTACCAGCTAAAAAGAAAAGATTTTGTGAGTATACATTAAAAAAAATCTGAACTCTATTGTTCATTCATTGAACTATACTCTTCACTTATGAAATTGGAAGCTTCATTAATCTCATCTTGCAAGACTCTTTCTCCATCTCTGTAATATTCTGATAGATTCCATTTTAAAGACAGAATTTCCTTGAAGCTTAAATCGGTAATTTTTTCTTCAGATACTCTTCTAAGTATTTCGTCCATAAAATTATTTTCAGGAAGCTGACTTTCTTCTCTTATACCTGGACAGGAAAAATCTACTTCGATAGTAAAATGATTGTTCTCTACCTTATGAATCATGAAAGGATAACTAAAACAGCTTAGAGGTTTACTTTCATGGATTGTACATCTCCCTTTTTTACTATCTTGAAAAACACAGACTCCTTCATTTTGTCTTAGAGCAAGTTGGAAATCAATAATATCTCCCGATTTATTCTTTAGATAAATTACAGGATAACAGTACTCTTCGATTCTTTTATTGACTACAGAGGAAATCTCTATTCCTTCATCTAGAGAGAGAGAAGCTAAATTCGAAGGAAAACATATCCTTTTCTCAGTAAATAATTGTTGGAATGATTGCTCATTTTTATTTGGTATAGGGTTAACAGAATAGTTACTAGGCAACTCACACATATTGCAAAACAAGCAAGAAAAACTGATATTTGATGAAAACATAGATTCAAACAATATATTATCCTTTAATGTTTGCTCTCTTTTTAAAATATAATTTTCATCTTTGAAATTTAGAGAATTTTTCTCCAAAATCTCATGTAACTGATTGAGAATTTCTTCGATTGAAATATCTCCAAATTGTGAAAAAGTTCCTCGAAAAACTCTTTCGTTTCTTGGTTTCAGTTTTTTTAGACTGTACAAATCATCCCAGATTTTTGATCTTGTTGTATCATCCTTTATTAAAACTATTAACTCAAGAGAAGAGTTTACTTTAACACTATCAATTCTTCGTATTACTACATCAACATCTATAGGAAGTGTTAGATCTTTCCAGTAAGTATCGATTAGATTTCTATCAGTTTTTTCTCCAAGTCCTATACTAATGCCAGTTTCCAATAACTTCTCATTGATCATTCTAAGAATATAAGGAGAGTAGTAAAAGGATTCTGGTTGCAGATTCTCTCCAATCATCAATTTCAGAAGATCTTCTTCAGCTTTTTGCTGTAATCCTTCATCAATGAGAAGTCTGGTCATAATTTCAAAAAACTAGTGTGATGTTCAAGATAAAAATTTTTTCCTATGAAATTCTTAAAAAAAGAGAAAGTGAGTTTCTCTCTCATTTGATTCTATTTCTTATCAACTACTTTTTGATAACAATCTGGACAATATATAGGTTTGTTAGTTTTTGGCTTGAAAGGTATCAGTATCTCCTTATTACATGTTCTACAAGTAGTTTGATGCATCCTTTTGTTTGCTCTATATGGACCTGGTCTATCACCAAATCTTTCTACAACTTCAGTAACAATATCTTGACTATTATTAGTTACTTGTGTAGTTTCCACTTCTAGTACTTGATTTTGAAAACACTCTCTGCAATAAACAGGCTTAGATCCTGTGGGTTTGAAGGGTACTTGGGTCTCTTTCTTACACTTAGCACAGATTGCTGTGTGTAGTTCTACGTTTCCCCTCTCTGATGATCTTCGGTTTCTATCTCCAGTTCTTGATGATGACCTATTAGACGATCGATAACTTGGTCTACTCCCAGAACGACTAGGAGATCTTCTTACTTCTCTTGATCCACCTTGAGGTTTTTGATCTTGAAAACACTCTCGGCAAAATACAGGCTTGGACCCAGTTGGCTTGAAAGGTACTTGGGTCTCTTTCTTACACTTAGCACAAGTTACAGTGTGAAGTTCTACGTTTCCCCTGTCTGAGGATCTTCTACTTCTAGAATCATTTCTATTGGACGACCTGTGAGAAGACTGGTAATTTGATCTGCTCCCTGAATGACTAGGAGATCTTCTTACTTGTCTAAATCCATCCTGTGGTTTTTGGTCTTGAAAACACTCTCGGCAATAAACAAGTTTTTTTCCTGTTGGTTTGAAAGGTACTTGAGTTTCTTTCTTGCACTTAGCACAAGTTGCATCATGAAGTTCTACGTTTCCCCTCTCTGATTGCCTTCTGTCTGATGGTCTTCTGTCTGATTGCCTTCTGTCTGATGGTCTTCTGTCTGATGGTCTTCTGTCTGATTGCCTTCTGTCTGATGGTCTTCTGTCTGATGATCTTCTGTCTGATTGCCTTCTGTCTGATGGTCTTCTGTCTGATGATCTTCTGTCTGATGACCTGCTAGACGATCGATAAGTTGGTCTGCTCCCAGAGCGGCTTCTTCTTGTTTCCGCTTTCCCACTATCTCTAGAACGATTTTTTGGTTTAGTTCCAGATTTAAATTTAGGTCTTTCTCTTGATTTAAAGCTAACTTGTTTTTTAGATTTATTTGTTGGTTTGAATTTTTGAGAGCTTCTTACCGCTCTATCTTTTGACATGAATATTCACCTTTTTTTACAGTATTTAGTAGAATAGTAAATTAGAAAGACCCATTCCGAACCTGAAAAAAGAATTCCTATCAACCTTCACACTTTATTTTAGTTTGTCTTCCTATACTGCACTTAAGCTCAAACCCTTTAACTTGCTATTTAAATTAGACGATTTAAGTTCTGAATCTGATTTACTGATAAAATACATATTTTGTTCCAGTAGAAGTAAAGGTAGGACCTTTTTGTATACTCGTGGTTCTTGAATGATAACCTTGTGGCAAAGAAAAGGAACCTTGTGGCAAGGTTGACTATATTTTCTCAAAATAGTTAGCCAACAAAGATATAAACTCGGAATACTAATTTCCGTTATGAGTATTAATGAGTATTATCTAGAATTTCATGCAATTGAATCTAGAATAAATAGTGGACAATACCAGAGAGGTGATAAACCCTTTCAAGAGTTTGCTTTAAAAATCTTTGATCAAACTGATTGTAAATCACTATCCATAGATGATGCCATTCAAGCTGTAGAATTGATGCATGACTTAGATGTTAAACTTCATCAAGAGTTTTCTGAGTTAGGGGAAAGGGGATGGTTGTCAACAACTTCACGATATAAAACCATTGCAGATGTTGAACTTGTCATCTTTGTTCTTTATCCGTTAGGTGTAGATGATCCTACAGCTGAACCAAAAGTTTGTGTTGTAGAAATTCCTTGATAATCTAATATAAGATATATTTATTATCTAAACATCAATAATCTATAGTGGAGTCGGAGATTCTTTGAGTGAAACAGAAGACATTTTTATTAAAGAGAAAAAGAAAATTAAGGAATTGGAAAAAAAACTGGCATCAATTAAAAACAGAAATTATATCTATCTAGGTTTGATGGTTCTATTTCTTTGCATGTGGTCTATTTTTCTAGCAAATGCTGGATCACAGGCTTATATTCAATTAATACATTGGGGCAGTATACTAGGACTTACATTTGGTTCTCTAGTAGGTATAGGTCTATTGTTTATGTTTGTTAGGTTTATCAAATTTTTAGTTGTTCCTGAACCAGGTGCCCCTATGGTATCAAAAGAGGAACGTGAAGAAGATGATTATGCAGCTAGAAAGCTTACTGCATGCTCAGACTGTATGGTTGTGTATGATGCAAGAAGATTGACATGTCCTGAATGTGGAAAAGAAACAATGAAAAAAGCAAAAAATAATTAGTTTGTCTTTAGAAAAGTTTTGCATAAATTTTTAATTAATAACTATAATACTGGTTAAGAGTTAAAATGTGGTAATAATATGGCAATAGAATCAGATATTTTCAAGGTTATGCATCAGAGAAGATCTATCAGAAAATTCTCCGATAAAGAAATTCAGAAAGAGGAACTGGAGAAAATTCTAAAAGCAGGTTTTAGAGCTCCTTTTGCTTCTCAAGTTTGTAGTATTGTTTATACATCGGATAAAGCTAAGATGAAGGAAATCAAGGGTGTTGGAATTTATCCTACAACCAAAGTTCTAATGATATTCCTAATTGACTTAAAGCGTATGGAAAAAATAATGAATCTACGAGGTCATGAATATGCGTTTGATGATTCAATGGCTTTATGGTTAGGAGTGCAAGATGTAACTCTGGTAATTGAAAATGTTATCTTAGCAGCTGATTCACTAGGTATGGGTTCAGTTTTACTAGGTGTAATTCCTCAAAGAGCAGATTCAGTTGCTGAAGTTTTTGATTTACCTCAAAGAGTCTTTCCCGTTGTTGGTTTATGCTTAGGATATCCAGAACCTTCTGAGGAGACAAAAATACGTCCAAGATTTCCGCTGAAATACAGCGCTTTTGAGGATTCCTACAAAGATCTCAATGAAGTTGAATTAAGAGAATGCATGAAGGAGATGGATGAAGGATATATAACTCAAGGATACTATATCAAGAACAAGGCAAAGATTCCTCTACCTGAAGGACATAAAGACGAAATTGA
>JAUWJS010000007.1 GCA_030607575.1 Candidatus Heimdallarchaeota archaeon
ATATTAACTAAACATTCTTAAAATCTTATGTTGAACAAAAATCAATGACAGATATTTATCAAACAAAATCACCTTTTGAAGGAGAAAAAGTTAGATTAAGACCTCTAGAAAAAAGTGATTTAGATGATATTATGAAACACTGGAACACTTATGAATCGCGTGTCGGTTTAGGATTAGTTATTCCTATGTCTACCATGATGGAGGAAGAATTCATTCAAAACTCTCATGAAAAAGCTAAATCAGGAAGAGGTTATAATTTCGCAATAGAAAAACTAGAAACTAAGGAATTCTTAGGTACATGTGGTATTGAAGAAATTCTGCAAGTAAATAGATCAGCTGTTATAGGTATTTCAATTCACAATTCAAAAAATCATGACAAAGGTTATGGCACAGACGCAATGATTTGCTTGCTTAAAGTTGGTTTTATGGTGTTGAATTTTCACAGATTAGAATTGATGGTAATGGATTACAATAGAAGAGCAATACATGTTTACAAGAAGATTGGTTTCAAAGAAATTGGTTTGAAAAGAGAAGCACATTTTCTTCAAGGAAAATATCATGATGTCTATATGATGGATATCTTAGCTAAGGAATTTGAAGATTTACATTAAATTAGTTTTTTTCCTCGACCTATTGCACAAGTTTTTAATAAAGTGTGAAAACAAAAGTTTGTTTGCAATGAATATTCTTTCTACAGAGAATAATAAGGAATCTAAGTCTCCTATTAAAGTCTGGGTTCTAGTTACAGCTACTGGATTAGGAGCTTTCTTAGCATCTTTAGACGGTACAATTGTCAATATCAGTCTAAAAACAATTAAAGATGATTTAGGTGTTTCACAAAATGCAATCCAATGGATTATCTTAAGTTATTTATTAACGATGATTGCTGTCACAACTATCGCAGGAGATTTGGGAGATAGATTCTCAAATAAATTAATATTTCAAATAGGGATGGGAATTTTCACTTTAGCTTCTTTTCTCTGTTTCTTTGCTGGATCGTTGCTTGCATTAATTCTTTTCAGAGTGTTACAGGGTATTGGTGCTTCAGGATTAATAGCAAATGGTATGGCGCTTATTACTCGATTTACAACTCAAAAGAAACGAGGGTTAGCAATTGGTTTAAACTCTTTAATTATTGCTATAGCTATATCTTTAGGGCCTATTTTAGGTGGAGCACTTACAACATTTTTAAGATGGGGGTGGATTTTCATGATTAATGTTCCTGTTGGGATAGCAGGATTATTTTGGGTTCAATATATTATACCTCCAACTCCTCCTTTGGAAACACAAAGAAGAAAAGCAGATATCTTGGGATCTACGTTTCTAGCCTTATTTCTCTTTTTAATGGTATTCAGCTTCAGCATTTTTGCTAGTGTTTTTGATAATACTCCTCTCTTTGGTAGCTCTACAGCAATATGGAGTGGAGTATGTCTCGGAATTAGTATCTTGTGTCTTATTGCATTTATTCTCTGGGAAAGAAAAACGGATAAACCATTGGTTGATCTTACTATGTTCAAGAATCGAAGATTCGCAATAGGTATATTCTCAGCAGTATTAGTTTACCTTGGTTTAGTGGTTATTATTTATCAACTACCTTTCTTTGCACAAGAGATTTTAGGTTTAACTCAGCTTCAAACGGGATTGTTAATCCTAGGAACTCCCATAGCTATGGCAACAACAGCTGTAATTTCAGGATATCTCTCAGAAAGGATTGATGCAAAAATTATAACAACCTTCGGAATAGGTTTAATGGCTCTTTCATTAATTTTGGGTGCTGTTTTCACAACTGATGTTATAGCAAACTGGGTTATTGTAATAATAGCAGTAATTATAGGTATTGCATTGGGTTCTTTTATTGCCCCTAATAACACATCAGTAATGTCAGCTTCACCAGAAAATAAATTAGGTGTTGCAAATGGTCTTCTCAGCTTATCTACTAATGTTGGATTTAGTTTAGGAACTGCATTGGCAACAGCTATTTTCGTATATAGTCAAAATTACTTCCAAAGAAGAAATGGTGGAGACTTAGCTGATGTTGCTAATTATGTACCTGCAATGAAAGTTCTTTTTGCAGTTTTTGCAGTTTTCATGCTCTTTGCTACAATATTCTCTTGGTTCAGAGGGCCAGATCCGTTTAAGAAGAAAGATTAAATCTTACAAAAGTTTACAACAAGTTTTATTGTTTCTATGATATCATCGACTTGGAGTAAACCTGCATTTGCATGAATATACCTACATGGTACAGAAATTACGCCTGAAGGAACACCTGATCTTGTTATAGATATGTTACCCGCATCTGTTCCTCCATATACTGGTTTCTTATATTGCCACGCTATTCCATCCATGTCTGCTGCAGTTTTAATTCTATCAAGAATCTTCTTAGGTACAATTAATGATCTATCTGCTGCTGTTACAGCAGGTCCACTTCCTAGTTTTGTGATCATTTTTGCTGGAGGAACACCAGGAACATCGCTAGCAATAGTGTTCTCAAGAGCTAAAGCAATACTTGGTTCCAATGTAAAACCTGCTACTGTAGCTCCCCTACCTCCAACTTCTTCTTGCACTGCAAAAGTAATCATAAGTGTATGTGGGATTTCAATATCCTTTAGTTGTTCCAGCACCTGTAACAAAACATTACATGCAGTACGATCATCAAATGCTTTTCCAAGTAGAACATTGTTGTTTAGCTGTATACATTCGGTATAGAATGTTCCTACAGAACCTATATCTAAATCCATATCTCTAACTTCTTGATATGATTTACACCCTATATCTACAAACATTTCATTTATGGGTGGAATTTTCTCTCTATCTTCTTGTCTGGTAATATGAGGTGGAGATGTCCCTACAACACCGATAATTCTCTTTCTTTCTGTTGTGTGAAACTGAATTAAAGATCCTAACATCAAGCGTTTGTCAATTCCCCCAAGTGTTTCAATAGTGATATATCCTTGATCATCAATATGTGAAATCATAAATCCTACCTCATCGACGTGCGCATCAAGCATAATTCTTAATCCATTGGGGTCAGAACCTTCTTTGATTGCTAACACATTTCCGAGAGGATCAATCCAGGCTTTGTCTACTGCTAATTTTTCCAGTTTCACTAGAATGTAGTCAGTTACCTCAACTTCATGCCCAGGACACCCTATTAAATTGCTAAGTTCGATTTGGGTTTCGATGACTTTTTTTCTGTCAACAGTCATTGTATCTCAAATTTATTGATTTTTACAATTTCTTAAGATTTTCTCTTTGAAATGAACTTCTTTTTCCCATCTATGAAAATTTGATATGTAGTAATATTTATTTAACATCTTTATTCAATTTTGTTGAATATTATGAAGATTATTGTGTTTATAGAACAAATAGTAAGCACACAGGTTAAGCTTAAAGGAGTGGATTATTTTGATTCCTCACGCGTTAGTGAAGATGATTTAGTGATTAACCCTTCAAGTAAAAACGCTCTGGAAGGAGCTCTAAAGCTTAAAGATCAGCTTGGAGCAGAAGTTACTGCTGTGTGTGTGAGAGGTTTAAAACCCAACAAAGCTTTGAGAGAAGCTATAGCAATGGGTTGTACTGACGCTATCGAGATAGCAGATGAAACCATCTACACTGATGACCCTCTTCTGTTAGCTAAAATCTATGTTGAAACATTAGGACAAATAGGAGAATTTGATTTAGTCTTTCTAGGAGTTGAAGAACAATCAACTGGTTCCTACGCAATTGGAGCTATGTTATCTGAGAAGCTTGGTTTACCAAGTGTTCTCTATGCTGAAGAAATTGAAGTTATAGACTCAGGTTACAAGGTTGGACATGTTCTAGAAGGTGGTAGAAAGATTGTCGCTATGCCAAGTAAAGGAGTTATTAGTTGTAGTGATAGTCAATATTTTACTCCAAGATATACATCCATGAGAGGTATTCTAACTGCTAAAAGGGCTGAAATTCCAAAATGGACAGCTGCTGATTTAGGGCTTAGTTCAAGTGTTGTTGGAAAAGAAGCAGCTTCTTTAATTGAAGTTTCATTCTCTAATATTGTTCTTGAGAAAGAAAGTTACATAATCAAAGAAGGAGAACCTGAGGAAAAAGTTGAAAATCTTCTAGCGAAGCTGAAAGAAGATGAGATAAAATTAGGGGCGTGATTATGGTGAAAACATTAGTTTTTGGTCAAGTTAGAGAAGATATTATCGAGGAAAACACTCTTGGAGTCTTAAACAAATTAACAGAGATTTCTGGAATCAGTGAAGTTATAGTTGCCTTATTCGGTCATCAGATTAAAGATGAATGGATTTCTGAACTTGGAAAGCATGGTGCTTCAAGAGTTGTTTCTGTAAAAGCTCCTGAACTAGAAGTCTATCTGAGTAGACCTTACGTTAAAGCAATGCTAGAGGTTATTGAAAAGACTGAACCTAAGTTAGTTATCGCTGCAGGAACTGTATATGGAGAGGATTTAATTCCAAGACTTGCAGTTCATCATGGAGTTTCTTGTGCTCAACGTATCAATGATATTACAATAGTTGGGGATGAACTACACTTCCATACTCCGGTTAGAGATGATCAAGCAATGAAAGTTACCAGAATTGAAGGAGCTATTAAGTTCGCAACTTCTAGATCAGGTGCTTTCTTTGTGAACGAAAATCCAACTGGTGGTTCACCAAATGTTGAATCTTTTGATGTTTCTTTCAGTGAAGAAGATATGCTTGTAAAACATATAGAAATCAAGAAGGCTGAGAGAACTGTTAATTTGAAAGATGCAAAGGTTATCGTTGCAGGTGGAAGAGGAGTTGGTGGAAAGGAACAATTCCAGATTATTAGAGAACTTGCTGAGATTTTGGGTGGTGAAATAGGAGCAACTCGAGCATGTACAGATGTTCATTGGATTGAAGAGACATATGAGATTGGACAAACAGGACAATCAGTTTCACCAGATATCTATATTGCTGCAGGCATAAGTGGAGCTCCACAACATGTTAGTGGTATCAAAGCAAAAACTCTGATAGCGATAAACACTGATGAAGGAGCTGCAATCTTTAACTTTGCTGATTATGGTATTGTTGGAGATCTTCATGTAATCCTTCCAATCCTTAAGCAAAAGCTTCAAGGATAATCTTTTTTTCTTTTTAAACAAACTTTAAATAAAAAATCGAGTGGTTATTATCGTGAAAAGCTTATTCAGAAATGAGCGAATAAATGAACTGAAAAACAATAGAGCTCCTATTAAGATTTTTGAAACAGCTAAGATAGTACTACATCTTATCGCAGAAGAATCTTCAACTATAGATAAAAACTACAATATAGAAATAATCTCACGAAATCCAAAGTATCTGAAACCTATCAAATATCTAGGGATGGAAATAAGCCACACATTCGATGGTTTTCTTACATATACCACTGATTTATCTGGAGGAGCAAGATCCTATGCCCATTTATATCGAAGAGGAATAATAGAAGCTGTAGAAGGAAGTCTACTCAAACCAATTGTAGAGAAAAAAGAGATTCCCAGTATAGATTTTGAGAAGGAAATAATTACAGCAATTCCAGATTATGTAGAAGTTTTCAAACGAATAGATGTTAAACCACCTTTTAGTATGTATCTTTCTCTTGTTGGCGTTGAAGGTTATTTAATGAAATTGAATAAAGAGATACTGGGAGCCATTCCAACGTCTATACAAGATAATGTAATAAAACTAGATGAAATTTACATTGAAAATTATGCGGAAATAGAAGATGTTCCTAGGATAACCAAAACTTGGTTTGATGACATTTGGAATGCTTGTGGTATGTTCAAATCCTTCAACTATGATGAAAATGGAAATTGGGGATATGGCTTAAATTCGTCTGAATAGTACGAATTTGACAAGTAGCATAGTTTATAAATAAATAATTTGAAATCAAACCATAATGTCAGAAGAATTTGATTTTGATGTAGCTATAGTAGGTGCAGGACCTGCTGGTATTTCAGCAGCTTTAACACTTGCTAAAGCTGGTATCGAAACAGTTGTTTTAGAAAGAGGACAATATTCTGGTGCAAAAAATGTTAGTGGTGCAGCTTTATATGGTCCTATCCTGAATGAATTAATCCCAAATTACTGGGAAGATGAGAATTCATTTGAAAGATATCTTACAACCAAAAAAATAACTCTACTTTCTGAGTCTAAAAGTGTTACAATTGATGCAGATCTTAGGAATTTCAATCAAGTTCCATACAATGGTGTGACAGTTATAAGACCCAAGTTTGACCGATGGTTAGCTGACAAAGCAGAAGAAGCAGGGGCTATGATATTACCAGATACAATGGTAGAAGACTTAGTGTGGAAGGATAAACAGATCATTGGTGTAAAATCAGGAGAGGAAGTTCTCAAAGCAAAGCTAGTAATTATTGCAGAAGGTGCAAATAGTATACTGGTGGAAAAAGCAAAACTAGCTAAAAAGCCAAAACCCCGTCATTTTGCTCTTGGTATGAAAGAGACCTATAAACTACCTAAGAAGAAAATGGAAGAGAGATTTCATTTAGATGATAAAGAAGGTTTAAGCAATGAAATTTTAGGGTATTCAAAAGGTATTCCTGGTGGTGGTTTCTACTATACAAATCAGGATACAGTTTCTTTCGGACTCATACTTAATATGGGTGTTTTAACCAAGAAAAAACTGAAAGCACCTGAAGTTTTTGAGGAATTCAAAGAACATTCTTATATTAAAAAACTGCTCAAAGATGCCGAAATGATAGAATATTCTGCTCATATCATTCCAGAGGGTGGTTTCAAGCACATGCCTAAATTATATGGTAATGGTGTTTTAGTCGTCGGTGATGCAGCAGGTATGGTTCTGAATGCAGGTTTGTATATAGAAGGGATAAATTTCGCCTTAGAATCAGGTAAAATAGCTGGAGAAGCAGCAATAGAAATATTACAAACAAACAATTATACCAAAAAGCAAACTAGATTATACAAGAAGAAACTTAAAGAGAGCTTTGCTTACAAAGACCTTAAAACATTCAAAAGAGCTTCACATTTTCTAGAAAATAAAATGATGTTTACTTATGTTCCTGACTTATTAACAGGATTGTTCGAAAAACTATTACGAAATAATGGATATCCGAGGAAAAGAATAGTTACTTCAGCCATAGGATATGTTTTCAAGAAAGGAAAATTGTTTGGATTATTAAAACTTCTAATAGGAGCGGTGAGATCATTATGAGCAAATCAAACAAACCCAAAACACTAGAGGAAAAACTAGATCTAACAAAAATTACAACCGATCACAATTATGCACATATTGAGATAAATCCAGAAATCTGTAAAGCAAAGTGTACAACTTATGATTGTGTTTATGGTTGCCCCGCAGATTGTTACAAATTTATAGAAGGAGAGGAAGCAGAAGGACCTGTTGTCTTCGATTATGTTGCGTGTTTGGAGTGTGGGACATGTCGTCTTGTTTGTCCTCATGGTAGTGTTGACTGGAAATATCCAAAGGGCGGATTTGGTGTAGAATTCAAACACAGCTGAATTTATCCAATTTCCTCATTTTCTCCTTTAAATATTCAAATGTGGTTATTTTCTTAGTAATTCCATGGTTCATTGGTATGATTATTGAGAAATATCAAGCTAAATCACTTATCCGGACATCAAAGAGAAGTCCTCACCATATTCATTTGAATATTTATCAAGGATGCTTTCACAATTGTTGTTATTGTGATGGGAAATCTGATGAATATTTTATGCATGATGATTATAGCAATAAGATTAGAGCTAAGATTAATGCACCAGAATTACTTGAAGAATATCTGATTAACAAAGGTTTTCTACCAATCAATAGAGAAAAAACAAATACTCTTCTAGATTTCGTTCCTCAATCAAAGAGAAAAAAAATGGCAAGTGATAATCCAAGATTCATCATCAATATTTTTGGGAATATTTGCGATGTTTATCAACCTGCTGAAGCAGAATTAGAAATAACCAGAGATGTGCTTCAGGTAGCTTATGATTATGGTTTCCCAGTTAGAATATTAACTAAAAATACTCTAGTCCTACGAGATATTGATTTGATAAAGAAAATCAATCAGGACACATTTGCAAGGGTCGCATTTACGGTCACTCTCTCTAACCCACAAGACCAACTTATTTTTGAACCCAATGCAAGTTCAACAAGTGAAAGGCTATTAGCACTCAAAAAATTTAGAGAAGAAGGAATTTCTGCGGGAGGTTATATAACCCCTGTAATTCCATGGATAGGAGATACAGAGACAAATCTTGTTGAGCTTTTTCAGCAATTGAAAGATGCTAAAGCAGAATTTGTCATAACTGGAGGATTAACATTAAAACCTGGAAGAAACAAAGAAGATTTCCTGAAAATAATTGATGAGCATTATCCAGATTTATTGGTTCTATATAATGAGCTGTACAGAAATAACTCTATTTATGGCCAACCAGATATGGAAATATGGGACAAATACAAATTACAAAATCCAATAAAACTAGGCTATCAAATGAGTAAGGAATATGGTTTAAATTTCTTTGAACCGCGTTATATTCCAGAAGGGACATTAAGGACAAATCTTGAAATGGCAACTATTCTATCTAGGATAGCTTTTCTCATGGGGGAGATTTATGAAGAATCTTGGCAAAAAGCATACGAAATACGGGAAGCAGCTATTGAATTGGAAAATAATCCATCAGACATTAGTCTGAAGAAATTTGAGGAAATCCTAACACTGCCTTATGAAAAACATGTTTTTCGACACATAATTGAAATGCTTCAAACAGGAAAAAGTAGTTATCTAAGAAAAAAAGAAGATAATTCTCAGCTTTTTTTAAAAAAAGATGATTTTTTTTCTAAAAACTCCTCTACCTTGCGATAAATTTTAAATAAAGACTGTGTATATGTTCTTGAGTTTAATGAGTGAATTGGATAAATTAAAAGATATCATTCCTGATGTAATCTCTGGATTCGTCCGTTATGCAGACTTTGATGCTATTCCTGAAACATTTCCTATTAGGAATAAAGATGTTCTTCTACCTTTACTTAAGAGATTAAAAGAAGCTGGTTCTAATGGATGTTTGTTCTATCTATATGATGAGGAAATGGTTAATTTTCTTAATGCATTACATTCTGAGATGAAAGATTTCCCCATAATGGTTATCATCCGTTTTGGTGATATTAATACAACTACAACATTGTTACAATCCTTGGAGTTTAAGCCCTTGGTGATTTTCTTAGACTATTCTATTTCTGATCAAAGAGATACTGAGATAGTATTGAAATATTCTAATATAGTTTCCAAATATACAAAACATGTTGGGATATTTAGCATTGAACCAATAGGTACCGTTTCATTCTTTATAACCTCAAATCCTGATATCAAAATCTACCTTATTCCTTTCAATCTGCTTGGTTTTGGTGTTCAAAATAGAAGTTTGCTTGAAATGATAGTCAATTCATCTGAAAATCTTTACATTACAATGAACCCATTAGCACAAGGACGAGTTAAATCTCGCCAATCTTTCGATTATATAACAACCCATAAAATTCATGGTGCTTTGGTTGAAATTGGAAATGCAGAACTCAATCTGGAAACAACTAAATTTGCCAAATACTTCTTTGAAACTCATGATTTCCTACAAATTGCTCTTGAGTTTGAAGACCATTCGGAAGTATGCGATACATGTGGTTTAGGTATGTATAGATATTTCCCACCTTCTGGAGGTAGTTGGTTTTACTGTCCTCAATGTCAAGCTAAGAAGGAAATCCCAATAGGTTAGTTTAAGTAGGTGATTTTTATTAAACCCTGTCCTTTTTGTGGAAAAGAGATACCAGACATAAGTTTTTTCTGCTCTTTTTGTGGAAAGAAAGTGAAAGAAGAAACAGATGAGAATGAACTCAAAGTGTCTGAAAGATTAGGGAAATCTTTTCAAAAGTCAGTTAGCAGTTTTAAGCAACAAGCATCAAAATTTCTTGCAAATTTAGAGCAGAAAGTGGATAACTCAAAATCTTTATCTTTTGTTAACAAACAGAGAATTACAAATTTACTCAATCAACTTCAAGATAAAAATCAAATTGAACTTGCTGAAAAAACGCCTGAGATTTCAGAATGGGCTACTCTTGTTGAAGAGGCGATATCTGGGGAGAAATGCATAATTTGCTTGCAAGATTTTAAAATAGATAATCAAATCGAAACTAAAGTTATTCTATGCCCTGAATGCAACTATGCCGGACATGTAAAACATTTCATTGATTGGTTAGATAAGAAAAATTCCTGTCCAATGTGTAGATCAGAATTAGATAAAAGCAAGCTACTAAGAGGTTTTCTAACGATAAGAGATGACAAAATGGTATTCTCAAGCTGGGAAAAGAATACTTAGGAACAACTATTTGTTTCTTCGTTGAGACATCTCTTCTCTAAATCCATTCAGAAGAAGTTTATACTCTTCAGCTTTCTGAATAGAATCATCTGAATAGATAATTGGTCCTCCAACTGTTATCAAAGATTTGCTATCATAATGAAAAATTGTACTTTTTACAATGAGATGTTGTTTTCCATACAATGGAACCATTGCTACTACATTGTCTCCTATTCTTTCTCTAATTCGTCCTACGTCCTTAGAATCTATATGATCAGCATTTCCTATCCAAAAACCGTCAACTTGAGCTCTTTTGCATCGATCTGCGATATAAAGATAAATTGGTTTCTCTTCTAATTGTGCAATCTTGTAGAAAATAGCTTCTGGATTGGAAAGAAGTGTCAAAACTATAATCCCTAAATCCTTTTGGTGAGCAAGCAGAGAAGCTTTCTCAATATTTGCCCCAAATGGAGAAAATGTAAAAGCATCAAACCCTTCTTCTTTGAACCAGAAAATTGCTGATTCATTAGAGGAATCAATATCACTTAATTTGTGATCAATAATAGATAACATCTCATTTTGATGAATGAGAATATTTAGTGATCTAATTTCATCTGCAGTAAGACCAATTAAAAACTGTCTATTCATCTTAATTGCTGAAGTATGAGGGGCTACATCTTTAATCATTGTTCTCATAAAATTAAGCCTATCATCATCCTTCATGGTGTATTTACTTCTTTGGGAAGGTAGAACTGGATCAAGTCCTACACATAAGATGCTATTCTTTTGGGAAACTATCTTCTGATATCGTTGAAGAAATGAATTCTGAGATGAAATCATAAAAAATGATTCTTATGAGGATATTTAACAATTTGTTTATCAGAAATGTATTCACAATCTAATGAAATACTATTTGAAAACAATAGCAACAAAAATATACTTGTATTTGTGAATTGTTTCAAATGAGTTCAGCAGAGAGCTATAGGGATGCACAAGAGAAACTAATGACCTTGAATCTACTTCAGATGGCTTTTAAAGGATTCGACACCCTTGATAGCATGAGAGCAGCATTGGAAAGAAATGGAGTAGAAGTATCTATATCCAATCTTTCACGTTATATTAATGGAAAAGCTTTACCAAAATCCAAACTAAAAGATGAGCTTTTACAAGCACTTACTCAAGATGTAAGTTTCAACTTGTCGATTGATCAGCTTATTAAAAATCACATTATTAAAGACATAGATCAGTTTGGCAACATTCGAATATCTAATCTACATTTACTTAATGATTCTAAAACACTAAAAGCAATATTGTTTTTAGCAATACATCAAGGTATTATCCCACTTGATGTAGATAAGATAATTACTGCTGAAGTAGATGGTATTCCAATAGCTATGACTTTAGCTCATCTGTTAAATATTGATTGCGTCTATGCTAGAAAGAAAAAACCTCTAGGTGCGACAATGTTCATTACTGCTGACATTCAATCATCATCTCGGGGGAGAGTTGAAACTATAGGGGTTGACACTAAATTTATCCGTACTGAAGAAAAGATACTGATTGTAGATGATATAATAAGATCTGGATCAACACAAACTGCTCTAATAGATTTAGTAAGAAAATGTGAAGCTAAACCAGTTAAAATAATAATTATAGCTGGTATAGGATCACAATGGGAGAAGATCAAACAATGGAATAGAGTTCAACTTGAAGTTCTAAAAATCTATTCTGATACAAAATAGATTGGGAAAATCTTTGTAGAACTACTATTTTCTAAATCCTCTTTTTTTCACCTGTCTCAAGACGTTTGTAGACACCAAAATCACTTATTTTCTCAAGTTTCTCTGTGCTAAAAATAGGGCCATCAACACAAATCCTCCAACCTGTAGGGTCCACAGTACAGCTAGAACAAGCTCCAAACCCACATCTCATGTATCTATCAGCTAGGCTCATTTGCATATCAATAACATCATCATATTTCTTACCTAAATCAAAAATCGCTTTCAGCATCTTTTCCGGACCTGCTGCGTATATCACTGATGGTGTTTCTGATTCTTGAAGGAATATTTCTAAATCAGCGGTTGGAAAACCTTGGTAACCATATGACCCATCGTCTGTACATGCATGAAAATTAATTTTCCCTTGATTGTGAAAATCTCGAAACCACTTGAGATACATTAATCTATCTTTTGATCGCGCTCCCTCAAAAACATGGATATTTTGCTTATTCTCATTGTTCATAAGTGTTTTAGTAAGCAGTTTCAAAGGTGTCATACCAAATCCCCCGCCAATTAGAAGGTGGTTCACATCTTCTGGAGGAACGAATGGTTTACCATAAAAACCTCTAATCCCAACCAGATCACCTACTTCTTTGTTATGCATTGCTTCTGTTCCAGGACCCATTTTGGCTATTCCAACTTCTAGAATACTATTCTTTAATCCTGCAATACCTAACGGGAACTCATCTACACCTGGAACCCATAGCATGATAAATTGTCCTGGTTTGGCGCTTTGGACTTTAACTGGTAGTTCTATTTTGAAACCATAAGTCTCAAAACACTCTAGCCACTTTTCAACTATTACTCCCATAATCGGCTTATCATTAGGAAGGGTTTGTTTTGTCATTTGTGAGCCCTTCCCGTAATTTCACTAATTGAATCATATTGCTGTTCTTTCATATATTTCTTTATTTTCGTCTGGAAAAATCTAACCATATTTTCGGGATATGCAACACCAAGAGAGGTTCCAATTTCTACAGCTGAAGCTCCAGCTAAAAGGTATTCTATTATGTCCTCTCCTCTAAAAATCCCTCCTACTCCAATCAAAGGTATTTTATTCCCAAAATGCTCGTAAAGATCATAAACGTATCTTATTCCAACTGGTTTTATTGCAGCACCAGATAAGCCCCCTTTCTTATACCCTAGAATTGGTTGTTTAGCGTGAATATCTATAACCATGGCTTTCAGAGTATTTATTGCAACTAAAGCATCACATCCGCCTTTAACTGCAGCGGCAGCAATTTCTATTATATCTGATACATTGGGGGTTAGTTTAACCCAGAGACTTGTACTGGTTTTTTCTCTCAAATCCTTTACAATCTCATAAACTAAATCAGGATCTGTTCCAATTTGTGTTCCTCCCTTCTCAGTATTTGGGCAACTAAAATTTAATTCAAAAGCAAGCACAGGAAGATCTTTCAACCCTTCAAGAACTTCTTGAAATTCTTCTTTATTTTCTCCAAAAATAGAAACAATAGTAGGAGTTGAGTTCTTCAATAGAATTTCAATGTCTTCTCTAAAGATTTGGTATCCTGGATTTGCTAACCCAACTGAGTTAATCACACTTCGAATCTCATTTAGTGCAAAAACACTTGGATTAGGATGCCCATTTCTAGATTTAACGCCAATACTTTTTGTTATTACCGCTCCAAGACCAGCTTCATACATTCGATTTAGAATTGAATAAGTCGTTCCTAAAACTCCGGAAGCTAGTATCATTGGATTTCTAGTAGTTACATCACCAATTTTTGTTGTTAAACTCATTATCATAAGATTTCCACAATCTTGAAAAGTTTTACTGTTTTTTAGAACTATTCTTCGATAGCACAAATTATATTAATCAATCAATTAATGCATTTCAAAGGTATCTAAAACTACGATTTGTTGGTTCATCTTTGAGTAGAACTTAAAAAGTATTCCAACATTACCTAATTTGGAAGTCTTCATATGCCAAGAATAGCTGTAATTTCTGATATTCATTCTAACATCTATGCTTTAGAGGTAGTTTTACAAGACATCCAGAAGAGAAAGAATATCGATGAGATTATCTGTTTAGGTGATATTGTAGGATATTATCCGTTTCCAAATGAATGTATTGAACTGATTAGAGAAGAATGTTCCATTTCAATGTTAGGCAATCATGATGCCGGAGTAATTGGAGATGAACCTTCTTTTTATTTCAATCCGACAGCATATACAATGATTCAATGGACTCAAGATAATATTCATACTGAAAACAGGAAATGGTTAACCACTCTACCGCGGAGAAAAACAATTGAAAGAAATGACATTAGTATCTATTTGGTTCATGGTTCTCCATTCAAAACTTTCGATTATATGGATACCTATTCAGATAAACAGTTGAAAACAATGCTTAAGGAAGCATTTGAGATTACTAAGACAGATGTTCTACTGGTTGGACATACACATGTTCCATTTAAAGCCAAATTTAAAAAACACAATTTCTTAAATCCAGGCTCGATAGGACAACCACGTAATGGGAAACCTGGAGCATACTATTCTATTGTGAATACAAGTCCATACAGTACAACCATGGTTCATCTGAAGTATGATTACAAACCTGTTCAAGAAAAAATGACTGATTTAAATCTTCCTAAATCCTTGAGCGATCGACTCAACCATGGTAGGTAGAAGAACACTTAATCATAATTAAAATCTAGATCATCAACATCTTCATCATTAAGATCCTTTAGTTCTTCTTCTAATTTATCATTATATAAATCGTAAAGAATGACTAAAGCCACCCCTTCTTGTATTCCTGTCTTTATGGATAACTTTTCGTATGAAATTTCCGGGTTATCTGGAAGAACGTTCTCTCTAACATACCCTTTAAGATTGTTATAGTTTGCAATGGTTCTAATCCCATTTATCAAATCAGATAATCGCCCATCAAATCCTGTAAAATTAACGTTTAAGCGCTTCTGTTTTCGAATTTTAGTAAGAAAATCATTATGAGATTCTTCTTCCTTTATTCTTTCCTCTTCAACCTTTTTATCTTTATCCCCAATATAATCGTACAGAGTTGTCAACCTTTTACCCCTTTCTCTAAGAGTCGTTATTGAGTCATACGAAGTAACTTAAAAAATGTTTTGTAATACGTTTATTAAACAAACAATTAGTTTATTGAAAGAAACATTGGTTAGTATAAAAGAAATATTTGTTTAAGAGTAGACAATCCTATCACAAAGGAAAAGATATTTGGTCACTAAGATAATTGATTCTATATTTCATTAAGAGCTTACTAGTATAAGTTTACGGACATAAGTATAAAGAAACCTTTAAGCATCATAACTGCAGTATAGAGAAGAATCACCTTAAAGGTGTAAACCTTGATTTCAAGCCGCCAATTATCATTCAATAGTAGCTTTATGAAATTTCTTACAACTAGAAGATTAGCAGAGTCTTTCTTTATAATATTTTACTAGACGTTTATCTAGCACTGCATATTTTATTACAAATAGATAATATTTCTTTTGAATCTAAGAAGTGACTAATAGATTAGATAAAGGATTAATTTAATCCAATAATGGGATACTATATTTTCCAAATATTGTCGGAAAACACATTGTTTAAGGGAAAGGAAAATCATATAGACACTGGTTAAAGCAAAGGAAAAGACAGCTAACTAAATTTCGCTCCAATTCATTGATCGTTCTAGAGCTTTTTTCCATGTCTGAAGCAATAAATTTCTTTCACTTTGGTTCATATTGGGTAAGAATTCCTTTTCCACTCGAAAATTTTGGCTTATATCATCTAAACTAGTCCAGTAGTCAACGGCTAAACCTGCTAGATATGCTGCTCCTAGAGCTGTTGTTTCCTTTATAACTGGTTTTTGAACAATAACATTGGAAATGTTAGATTGAAATTGTAATAGTTGAGAATTATTAGTTATTCCCCCATCTACTCTAAGCACATCTATAGATAATCCTGAATCCTTTTTCATCAGCTCGAAGATGTCCTCTGACTGATAACAGATTGATTCCATAGCGGCTCTTATCAAATGGTCTCGAGTAGTACCTCTTGTTAGACCTATGATTATTCCTCGGGCATATGGATCCCAATGTGGTGCGCCTAATCCAACAAAAGCAGGTACAAAGAAAACACCATCTGTATTTGTTAGCTCATTCATAATTCTCTTAAGATCCGATTTATTTTCTAAGATTTTAATTCCTTCTTCTAACCATTGAATGACTGCTCCAGTGATGAAAACACTACCTTCAAGGGCATATTTAATATCTGAATCTATTTTCCAAGCTATTGTCGTTAATAATCCACTGTCTGATTTAACTGGCTTTGACCCAGTATTAAGTAACATGAAGTTACCTGTTCCGTAAGTGTTCTTGATAGAACCCGCTTTAAAACAAGTTTGACCGAACAAAGCTGCTTGTTGGTCACCTGCAACACCAGCAATAGGAATTGAGCTTTCAAATATTCCATTTTTGGAATACCCATAAATTTCCTTATCACTGCTTGGTCTAACCTCTGGCAAAATGTGCAAAGGAATATCTAAAACTTCTAGAAGCTCTTCGCTCCAGAGACCTTTATGAATATCGAATAATAGAGTTCTTGAAGCGTTTGAATAGTCTGTTAAATTCTCACCTGTTAGGTTCCAGATTAACCAACTGTCAATTGTTCCTACTGCTAGACTTCCAAATTTTAAAGCATCTTGAACTTTGGAGGAATTATCTATTAACCATTTAATTTTGGTACCAGAGAAATATGGATCTAAAACCAGACCTGTTGTGTCGCTGAACAGAGCTGAATATCCATCTTCCTTCAGTTGAGAGCACATATCAGCAGTTCGCCTACATTGCCAAACAATAGCTTTATGCAAAGGCAAACCTGTACTTGTACTCCATGCTACAACAGTTTCTCTTTGATTCGCTATTCCAATTGAGCATATCGCTTCAGAGGTAATTTTTGCTTTATCTAGAGCATTTCTCATAACTATCTTTGTTTTTTCCCAAATCTCTGTAGGGTGGTGTTCAACCCATCCTAGCTTAGGATAAAATTGTTCATGCTCGACATAGTCTTTAGCTAACTCTTCACCGCGTTTGTTAAAAATCATCGCTCTAGTACCAGTAGTACCTTGATCTATGCTCAAAACAAATTTCATAATTTAAAACATGAATTGGATTTAAAAATATTTTAGGTAAATCAGTCAACTGATTTTTCTATTTTTTTAACAGATGGGACTTTCTTATCTGTTAAATCTTTTTTTCCTTGCTTCTTTAGAGTTTCAGTTCCTTGAGTTGAATAATATCTTCCTTTCCAGGCGACTTCTTTACCGCGTAAACCAAAATAAATGGCTACTCCTATTACAATGAAATTAGCAAATTGTGTAATTGGGAAGAACAAAGCCAAATACCACTTGAGATCTCCTCTCTTGCGCCAATAGAAGTAAAAAGTTGCAGCATATGCGAGATACAATCCTGTATTAACTATAATTCCAATTGTATAATTTGCCCAAATGAAATAAGATCCATTACTAAAGAATGATAGTATCATGAATGTTGGAGCTAGTAGAAAATAGATCAACCACAAAATCATAAAGAAGATTCTCCATGGAGTCAGAGTTACTATACCCCCCCAAATAGCTCTTCTAAATGCTCTGAAATACTGACCAAGGCCATCAGGATACATTCTAGTTTGAACTAAATTAGTTCCATCTGTAAAGCTCAAACCTAGTTCTTTTTCTTTAACAAGTTTAGCTAAAGCAACGTCTTCAACTAAAGAACTACTTATCGCTGAATGACCACCTAGTTCCTCATATCCCTCTCTTGTGAATAACATGTATTGACCAGAAGCCATAAAGGAATTTTTGTTATATCTATTGTTTACATCCTCTCTAGGACCGCCACAGAGGAAACTAAGGAAATACAGATAACTTGGAAAGAACTCATAAAATCTGTAAGCTTCTAAATAAGGTAACATTGTAAACAATGCAACGTCAGACCCTAATAGATGGGAAACAGTGATTTTGAGAGATTCTGGTGCGTGTTTGGTATCAGCATCTGTAAACAAAAACACATCACCTTTTGCTTCCAAATAACCTACATGACACCCATATGATTTACCTATCCATCCTGTTGGTAGGTTTTCATCTACTAAGACCTTAACTCCAAAAGATTTTGCTATTTTTACAGTTTTATCTTTTGATCCTCCATCAACCACAAGGACTTCGTAATTAGGATAATCAAGTTTAGTAACACTACTCAGACATTTAGAGATATTATTTTCTTCTTCTAATGTTGGAACAATAACTGATACAAATGGCAATTCATCATCCTTTAACTCAAGAATCTGCCAACTAGTCTTACTGTTTTGGACTAATACAAAGAAGTAGACGAAACAGACAATTACCAAGAACAAATATAGTGATTCAATTACCCAATGCACCTTTGTCACTCCAACATCAGTGGTTGCATTATAATTTAAACAGCTTATTTATATATTTTATTAACAGAGAATAATCAAATGTGAAAAAAGACGAGAATCATAGAAATATTCATTTTGATGAACTCTTCTCTGCATCATAATATCTAGTTTTCCAAGATACTTTAATCCCTCTAAAACCATAATAGAAGGACACTAGGATTATTATTAGATTTATGAGCATTGTTATTGGATAAAATAGGAAAATGATGAAATTCCAGTTACCTTTCTTTCTCCAGTAAAAGTAGAGAATTATAGCATAAAGAAGATATAAGATTACATTGACGATTATTCCTATAGTAAAATTCCACCATAACCAATTGTCGGGAAACAGTATATATCGTATTAAGAAATAGGGAGAAACAAGCATATAGATTATCCAAAAGATAATGAACATTAATCTGAATTTACTTAATAGCCAAAAACCCTCATAAATTGCTTTTCTAAACCCTTTAAAGAAATCTGAAAATCTATTAGGATACATACGAGTTGAAACGAGAGTAGTTGATTCTTTGAAGTTTAATCTCATTTCTTTCTCTTTACACAATCGAGCTAAAGCTAGATCTTCAACTAATGATTTACTTACTGCTGCGTGACCGCCAATTTTGTAATAACTTTCTCGTGTAAATAGCATATATTGCCCGCTTGCCATCACTGAATCCTTTGCATATGGATTATTGATATTGTTAATAGGCCCTCCTCCTAAGAAGCTTAAAAAGTAGAAGAAACTGAGAAGGAATTCATACCAACGTTTTGCACTCTGGAAGGGAAATAATGAAAACAAATCACTCTCAGTTGCTAACAAATGGTTAACTGTTGTTCTTAATGATTGAGGAGAATGACATGTATCCGCATCTGTAAACAGTAGTATATCACCCTTTGCTTCTTTATACGCAATTTGACACCCATATGATTTACCAATCCATCCTTTGGGAAGATGAGAGTCAACTATTATCTTAACTGAAAACTTCTTTGCTATTTCCACGGTTCTGTCTTGGGAACCACCATCTGAAACAATAATTTCCTTTCTTGGGTAATCTAGTTTTAGCAAGCTTTCAAGACAACGACCTATGTTATTTTCCTCTTCTAACGTGGGTACTACTATACTAACTAGTGGAAGATCAGCATCTTTAATCTCAATTGTTTGCCAACCATTCTTACTATTTTGGACTAGAACAATGAAGTATACTACACAGGCTATTACTAAAAAAAGATAAAGTGATTCTAACACAAAACTCATTATAGTACACTTCAGATAAAGAAGCTTCCAGCTTGTTTATAATTATTTTTCAGTGAGAAAAAGGGATATTTTGGAAATAAGTTTTCATTAAAATAGAAATACCAAAATAAAAAAAACTAAAATAAAAAGGAAAGAAAATTAAGTTGTTTGAATAGGACCTTCTGGAGTCATGTAAACTGTGTGCTCGTGCTGACTCACAAATGAACCTGCAGTATCAGCAAGTACATGATATTGATAAAGTGCTCCTGCTTGAATTAATTCCCTGATCCCCATTTTAGCTCTTGCTGTACCTATTTCTTTATAGATCCATCGAGTAGCCACTGGCATTCTGAAATATTCTTTATCTAATAATCTCCTTACTTGTTTAGCTGCGTCGGTTCTTAACGGAAATCTTCCTTCAGCCAACCTTACAATATTGAGTTTTGTTCGATCTTGTCCAGATTCTCCAGCTCCTGTTGTTGCGAATGTTTCTATGGCAAAAGCTTCATCTTGTAGAACTAGATTTCCTTTTCTACCAGATACATTAGGAATCGTTTTAGGTCCATGAACTCTATAAGGCATCAGAAGGTGACCAGATAGATCTTTAACAGTTGTAAAACCGTATCCTTCAATTATGTTAGCAATTAAATCACCAAGTTTGCCAGTATAACCTCCAACTCGGATTACCTTTACTGCAGTTTCAGTAGCTTCTTTACTGGCTTTAATCAGATCCTTATGAACATCATCAAAAGCTACAGTAAATGCGGTATCAGCAATAAAACCGTCATGATGAACACCAACATCAAGCTTTACAACATCGCCTTCTTTGATAATTAATTCATCTTCCCAAGTACAGGTGTAGTGGGCTGCGTGATTGTTTATAGCAACATTTAGAGGAAATGCTGGTTTCATACTTGCATCAGCAATCATCTTATCAGCTGTTTCACACAA
Source organism: Candidatus Heimdallarchaeota archaeon (assembly GCA_030607575.1). GTDB lineage: Archaea > Asgardarchaeota > Heimdallarchaeia > Heimdallarchaeales > Heimdallarchaeaceae > UBA460. Next base: position 20,739 of record JAUWJS010000007.1, read on the forward strand.
ATCTAAAGCCTTAATCCCAGGTTTAACCATTTCATTTAGTTTATGTAAAATGCTTTTTGCGACATCTCCAGCCTTCTTATATTTCTCTAGTGGAGTTTCTTCCTCAACTTCTTCCACTTCTTCCTCGGCTTTTTCAGGAGTTTCCTTTTTGACTGCTGTTTTAGTCTTTTTTTCTTCGCTAGCCATCAATTTCACCAGAATTGAAAAATATTCCAATTCTGTCTTTATAACTGTGACGCTTTATTCACTTTACAGATAAAAAAGAAAGAAAAAGAAGAAGAGGTATTATCCAGTTATGAAATTGGAATACCATAAAATATACACACAATTGCAGCTATGAATAGAGCTCCAGCGATTATCCAACTGAAAATATTTTTATTAGAGCTGAATTTGGTGCTACCATCAAGAGTATACATTCTTTTGATCATAACCACAGGCCTTGGGGTTCGTCTATACCATCCTTCAATTGTAACTTGAGAACCAATCAGACGATCGACTCTAAAGAGAGCAGTAATCCATCTCATGAACCCAAATAAAGGATTATAATCTAAAGTTATAATTCCTGAAGGATCTTGTAGTACAACATCTTCGCTGAAATAGTAACCAGGTTGTCCTCTACCAATAATCGTTCCTTGCAAGTGAATTGGCTTTCCTCTAAAAGGGGATGCTTCTGCATATCCATCATCTAAAACATCAGTTACCGCACCCATTATAGAAATGAGAGGTATTTCCTCACTAAGACGTGGAAATTTAATTCTCGTTCTCCAAACCCATAGTAGTCCTGCTAAAGCAAAACCAGAACCAACACCAATCCACATCCAATTATTTGAGGTGAACTGAGAGAGTCCAAAAGCATAGAAAATTGCTATCATTCCCGGTAAGATGAAGACTAAAGCAGGTGCGATATACATCAAGAAGAGATCAACCAGAAACTCATCCCATAATGATTCCCTTATTTGATCAACACCCAAATCTGGAAATGCTCTTTTCATATTCATTTCTTCGGCTAAATCATCAAGAGCAAGTAATCTTTTAGCAGCAAGTGGATGAGTAGACTGAAGTTCTAAGAAACCTCCCCAAGGACTTTCTAAATCCCATGCTGCAGCTTTCACAACCATATCTGGGTCAATATCACCAACTTGAGATTGGGCATAAGCGGTCATTACTAAACCTTTAGCTGCATTAATATCAAAGATGTTTAATGATCTTGTAGCATTAGTAAAACCATATCTTCTGTAAGCTCTGGTTCTATCTCTTCTATCAACTTTTTTATCATTCATAGTTTGAGCATATTGAGCTTGAGATTGTACCATACCATAAGCAATTTTTACCAGTGCTGTTGAAAGTGCAGCAGGATTTCTGGTTTCTTCTCCAGAAAATCTATCTGCGTAATATTCCCTAACTCTACTAAGAAACATAACTAAAAACTGACTGATTATATAAAACAGATAAGAAATAACCATGGTCACTATGGCAGCAGTAGCAATACCTGCAGCGGCTTTACTATCATCCCCACCAGAGATCAATCCTGCTCTCATAAAGCCTCGTGAAAATATATAGAATGTGTAAAGAATCATTGGTACTGCAGCAGCAATAGTCATAAAGAGAAAATCTCGATGGGCAATATGTCCTAATTCATGAGCAACAACAGCTGTCTGTTCTTCTGGTGTTAAAAGATTAATAATACCATCTGACAAAACTAGCCTTGCATTCTTTTTAAAGCGTCCATATGTTAAAGCTGTTGGATTTTGATCGTGTATCATTCCTACTTTTTTGATTGAAATCCCTTGCAATTGACTCTGATCTGATATAAATTGTGCCAAATGTGGAGGTAATTGCATAGGATCAATCCATGTCATTTTATATAACCATCTGAAACTTAGGTCTAAAAGCCATGGAGAGATTAAAAACTGAATAAATATTATTGCAATTGCAACTATTATTGGTAAAAGAACTATTGAAAATGTTTGTGACACTACTGTTATTTCTCCAACGTAGAAGACTATTAACATAGTTCCAATTGCAACAGCATAAACTAAACCCCAGAGGAAAGCTAAAGTTAACATCCCCCTGAAAATTATTCTGAATTTCATAATATCATGATAAAATGTGACACACTAGTATATATTGCTTTATTTTTGAAGAAAAAAGTTAAAGAGAAATTAGTGTTTTCTCTTTCTTTTATAAACAAACGGAATTACAAAAACTAATGATAATAGAGAAATTAAGCTATAACTTGTTTTCTGAGGAGCACTAACTGTAAATATCACAGTATCATCAATTGCTTGAAAACCTATTGAGTCTTCAACTGTAACAATAACTGATACAACCTGCCCTTCTACGAAATCACCCATAGTTCCAAAGAAGGTGTTGTTGCTACCAATATCCTCTAAATCAATTATTCTTACAGTTCCATTATCTATGGATATCTCAGCTTCTGCACTTACTATTGTCCCAAATTCGTTTACTTTCACTTCAATAACATTATCTAATCCTTCTCTTGGTTCAGTAGGGTTGAGTGTTATTGTTGAAATCGAGGGGGCATACATATCTGGAAAAGAAAATGCTTCAGTTCTAGTACCATAAATAGATGAAAGAACAGATCCATCAGAAGCAAAACCAGATTCAATCCCTAGTAAATCTAGTGCGGTTGGAGCTATATCTATCATGTCTATTCCACCTATTGCACTATTCCTAGCAATTCCTGGTCCTGCAGCTAAAAACACTCCTCTCATGTCGGTGTTATTATTGAGGTATCCATGCATTCCTAGATATGAACCACCAAAATTCCTAGCTCTTCCTGGTTCTAACCACACAGAGATATTTACACCTCTAGCTGGATTGTCAAGATTTATACTACTATGCTCATCATTGACAAAGACAGCTTGAACACCATCTTGTCCTTTAAGATAGTCTGCAAATTCTTCTACTTTAGTTGTGTTTGTTTCTCCTATAAAATATAGAAACTCAAAAGCAGAATCATGTGCGATGTAGGGATCAAGTCCTGTATTTGCTACAGCATCTAAATAAAATGATTTTGTTTCTAAGAAATAATCATCGTCAGTCACAGCTGCCATACCATGGTCAGATTCTAATATCACAACAGTTTCTTCCAACAAACCAGCAGATTCTAATTTTTCAAAAAATGTTCTAAGAGCTACATCAAGAGAAAAATCAATAACTTGCTTAATACTTGCTGAGTCAGGTCCAGTAGAATGACCAATACTATCAACACCTGGTAACCATGCATATACTAAACCTATTTCAGGGTCATCTATCAGGGTATCTGCGACCTTATTTGCTATACCTTTATCAGTTCTTAAATTATTGGCACCAAACCAATCATAGTCAAAAAGATATGTTGGGGACATCCCCTCAAATTCAGTTCCAAAGTCAACATAAGGCCAAGCGAAAACTGCTGTTTTAATACCTTGTTCTTCTGCATGAATAACTGAAGGTTTTGTAGTCATAAGATGCAGACCTGTGTTTGTATCTCTATAAGGATCAGAAGCATCAGAGAATAGTGAATAAGCTTTCTCTGTTTCCCAGTCATAGAAAGTGTTTCCCAAAATCCCATGTTTATCAGGATGATTGCCAGTTATGATAGAAACATGGTTTACAGCAGTAACTGATGGGTCAGAAGGCACATTATAAGCTGCTGTTACGCCTTGTTCTTTTATCCATTCAAAGGAAGCAGCGTCTCCTGTTCTTGACCAGTAGTCATATCTGAAAGCATCCATACTAAAGATAACCACTCTACTTACAGTATTTATTTCCTTTAGCTGAAGATCGGTTGATTCTTCTTCATATGCTGAAGTACTAGACATTGTAAGGACGGAAGAAAAAATAAGCAAAATCAAAACAGAATTTACAATTTTTTTCGATTTCATATGAGTCAAATATGATTCCTTTTGTGATAATATATCTCTTTCGCATAAAAGTAGAACTTATTGAAGGTTATCGACAATTGGGATCAAATCATTCATGAATTCTACAGTATAATCTGGTTTGATTACTTTTCTTCTTGTCCCAGGAGCTCCTTCTGAGCCAAAATAAATAAATTTGACTCCCGCATTCACAGCAGTTTCTGCATCAATCCAACTATCTCCTACAAATACTACATTGTTATTCTGAGTGGAAAATCTCTTCATTGTTATTTCCAAACCTTCAGGATGAGGTTTAGTTTTTTTTACATCGTCTCTAGTAAGTACAAAGTCAAAGTATTTCTGCAGATTATATTTCTCAAGACCATAGTCTGTTAACTCTCTGGAGTTATTTGTAAAAATAGTTAATGTGTACCCTTTCTTCTTAAGGAATTCAAGTGTTTCATAAACGTCTTCATTGACTTTTGCATCTTCATAGCCTTCTTTCTCGCTTTTTACTATTATTTCCCAAGCTAGTTTCACTTTTGTATTAGTTTCATCGTTTCTTTCTATTAAATCAACCAGTTCAATAATTGATCTTGGAGAACCGACAATTTCCTCATATTGATTTTTACTTACGGTATCTTTCAAAATATGCCATATTTTCTGCCTTGTACCAAAATAATCAATCTTTGACTGAATTATTGTTCCATCCATATCAAAAACAACTAAAGGAAGTATTTTTGTCATCTTTATCACTATGAGAGTTAATTCTGTATTTTTCTGCCTATTTTTATCTCTTTTTACATGAACAAAACAATAGCTACTTTTTTATTTTTGTGATTCATTATTATTTTGGTGTTCCTTTGAGTACAAAGAGTCTTGAATTCCAATTTTTACATTATGAACCTGTCTATTCAAATCTAAAGACATCCTATGATGAATATTCTAAACTATATAATGAATTTAAAGAAGCAGGAAAAGATAATGTTTCATTCAAAGTTTTGTCATATTATTATGCTGGAATGCTTTATGTTGTTAAAGGAGATGAATTATTCAAAAAGGATAAGAAAGCTGATGCTCAAAAAAACTTTGAAGAATCACTGAAGTTGCTAATAAGAGCAAAAGCTTCTAGAGGGAGAGAAGGAGATAAAATTTTCAATGAGATGGTTAAATGGATAAATTATTCTGAGGGAATGTGTCGAATTTGCAACTCATTTCTTGATTCAAACATAGAAAATCAAATTCAATCAGCAAAAGAAGCAATTAGTTTCTTTGAAGAATTTGCAGAAAATCGCAAAAGTGACAAGAATCCAATTGATGTGAGTGTTTCAAATTCAAGAATAAGTTATGCCAAATATCTCTATGAATTAAAACGTTCCGAGTTGATTAAAGATAACACAAAAGAGTCAAAAAAACATCTTCTTTATGCAAGAAGAGAATTAATGAAAGCCAACTTTTTGTTTAAATCACTTGATGAAGAAATGGAAGATATGCAAAACAAGATAGATGAGATAACTAAATCACACATAGTCGGTAGAGCTGAATTATTCTGGGATCAAGGGACAGAGAATATAATCATAAGTAACTTCAATGAAGCCTTAAGGTTTTTTGCAATTGCATCCAAATATTATTCCAGAGCAAGTGTAATTTGCTCAAATTTTATGGAACAACGTCTGTACCTAGCTTTATCTCGAATCACTCAAGCCAGTCAACTTGAATCTGAAGCTAATGAGCTCTATAAAAGAAAAGATAATCCAATAGATGCAAGTAGTAAGTTCAAAAAAGCAGTTGAATCAGTAGATATTGCTCTAGGTCTTCTATCAAGTATCAAAAGCGAATCACTTATCAAAAACATGACTGCTCAACGAGCTTTCTATGAAGCACTGGCCTCAGAAACAGAGGGAATTGCTCTTTTTGATCAAGAAGATTTCAAAGATGCGTTATCAAAATTTGATGTAGCTATGAAAAGACTTGAAGAGACACACCTTTGTGCTTCAGAGGGTAATCTTGAACAGCTATTAGAGTTTGTTAGAACCGCTAAAAGTGAGGTTGAAGGATACATTTCCATGGCCCAAGCGATGTCCACATAGTGGATTATCGAAAACTTTAAACCAAAACTTGATTATTTTCTTTTGAGGAATTAGCTTATGATGACACAACGGTCGAGTGAAAATATGATCTCTGATGGGCGGTCTGAGGCAGTTCTTCATTATTTCTAAACAATAACTTTGTTGATAATTTCTTGATATTTATAGAATGAAAGCCTACGGTGACCAGTTTGCCCAACTAATCCTAATGAATTTCCACCTGATAAGTCATCTATTAATGAAAAATAATTGAAACCTTTTATTCTGCTTTCTTTTACACATATCTCAAGTAATCTAGCTAAAGCTGCTTCTTGAATTCTCTCACCATACATAACTGCTGATACACCAAATTCACACACCCAGAATTCTTTTGTGTTATTTGTTGCATCTTCAAGATATAGGTCCAAATCTAGATCCCTTGCATGTATTATGTAAAAATCGATTCCCATGAAATCAAGAGTAGTATTTTCCCATAATTCTTCGAATACACTAGTTTCATAAGTATATTTATCAAAATCATTAAATGAGAGATTTACGCCAATCTCTGTATCGTTTGAAAATGATCTAAGATAGTTAACGGAATCGTTTATTGTAGATGCCCAGATTACAGGTGTCTGTAATTCTCTAACAAATGCAGAAGAGAAACCAAGAGGTTCTGGATAAATAAGTAAATATTCAGGAGTACAATTAAGAATCAATGTTTTAGCTTGTTGTTCGATGACATCAATATAATCAGTGAAATTGACACCCTGATAATTCCATGTTGGAAAACCGTATCCATACGTTGATAGCATAATTTTGAAACCATTTGCATGGAGCTGGTCTGTGATATCTACAAGTTCTGTTAGATTGTTATCAATAATCTCTGCTTTAATATCAATTCTTACAGTAGAAACATTCAGTTCCTTAATTAAAGCTAATTCCTCTTGAAAGACAGCTTCATAGTTAGCCAGTAGGGTTTGTTGATAAGTAATTGTCTTTAATGATACACTGAATTCAAAATCAGTTCTTTCAGGATATGTAGGTTGATAATTTGAGCCCTTAAAATCACTGAATGAAGTGAATGTACCAATATTTAGAAAACTAAATACCATTAGTAAAATGAATAGAACAGCAAATATTCCTTTTGAACCATTGTCCAGAAAAGAAAGCAGTGTTTTCCACACTGCTGGTTTCTTCTGTTCTGGAATCTCAATCTCTTCTGTAAATACACTCCCTTTTGAATCTTTATCTTGTTTTTTGGTTTTCTTAGTTGCAGTTTTCTCAGGTTCTGGTTCTGGTTCAGGATATCTCATAAATTTAATAGGAGCAGCAAGGGGAATCAAAAGAAGTGCAGGGAAGAAATAACCCACTGGTCCATATAGAAAAGCTTGGAAAGCTGAATACCCAATTGTAGGAATAATCATAATCCATTCCAGAATTCCAGGTAAACTAAAAATTGTTTGAGCTTCAATGAAATTTAGTAATAGCATAAATGACTGCAAAGATAAAACTGTGAAGAAGATATAGTTAGCTTTACCCCATCTTGAAACTTCAATTGAATTTTTAAATGCTAAAATTGTAGCTGACAGGTTGTTTACAAACAGAAGAAAACAGCCCACTAGACCCCCCCAAACAAAATCCACTGACAATGAGAAATTAAACCAGAAGAAGAAAAGAATCGTTCCTACAAAGATTAATCCAGCAGAGGATAAATTCCATACTTTCCTTTCATAAAGAGGATTTGATAAAGAATTATAAATCAACTTAAGTGATAAACCCGCATTATATATCAATGCGATATAAACAAAAATGAATGAAGCTTCAGGAGTTATAATAGACATCTTTCTAATGTGAAAAAAGATGGAACGTTTAAATGTCTTACCATTAAAAGTAAAAAATCATCTGAAAATAAGATTATGAAGATCTTCTAATGTACCTCTATAATCAGGCATAATATCTTCTGTCATCTTCTCCTCATTTTCAATAGCAGTTTCCACAAGAAAGGTTTTGTAACCATATTTCTTAGCTACCATATCCCTATAGCCATCATTTCCTACCATCAATGATTTCTGTGGATCTATTGCAGTCTTTTTAGCTATGTTTAACCAATAATTGCTATTATTTTTGCAATAATTGGAATTTTCAGCGTGTGTAATAAGATTAAAAACATCTTCAGGAACACCTCCCCATTCCATTCTTTTTCGTACAGCTACGAAAGGAAAAACAGGATTGGTTGCTAAAATCAATTTCTTCTCAGGATGGAGTTTCTTAAGATTCTGTAATAAATTACTAGCACCTTCCATCTTGGAAATTAGCGGCTTTATAGCTTTATATTCAGTATCGTAAAAATTTAAAAATCTTTTTCGTATAGTTTCACAATCTACATCAAATTTTGGACAGAAATCTGCCATAAAATCAACAAGAGTTGTAGTATTGCCGTTGTCACCATTTTCCATCACATCTGTAGATTTGAGTAATTCTGTGTAAAATGTTTCAGGATTAGGAACTAAATCTATGAAGAACTTTGCAGCTGTTCCTAGATAGGTCTTAATAAAAGCTTCAGGTTCAAAATATAGCAAAGTTCCATCTAAATCAAAAAGTAATGCTTCAAAATTCATTTTTATCACTGGTTTAATCATTTTAGAAATTTATAATGTGTATCCAAACAAATACCAATACAACCAGGACCTGTATGAGTAGTAACAGCCATCCCTAGATCATCTATTGATATGTTGTGTTCCTCTGGTTTAAACCTATCAACGATGTAATCTTTCAATAATTTTGCTGAATCCATGTTCTTTGCATGCATAATATAAGCATTAAAAGTATTGGGTCTTCCAGTTTTTTCATAAACATAATCAAATGATTCAGTGACAGCGTTTTCATGACCTTTAACAGTTTTAATCACATCCATCTTACCATCATCAAAAACTATTACAGGTTTCCTATCAGCAATTTTGCCAACCCAGTACTTCGATCTACTAAGTCTTCCTCCCCTGTGTAAATATTTTAGATCGGCTACAGTAAAACCAACTTCAAGCTTATCTCTATATTCATCTAATTTCGGGATTATTTCATCAGCACTCAGACCTTCTTCAGCAAGCTCTGCTGCCATGATTGAAATTAATCCTATACCAAAAGTTGCTAATTTTGAATCGTAAATAAGAATTTTAGATGGGTTCTTAACCTTCTGTTCATATCTTCTTCTAGCATTTATAGCTGTATTAAAGGAACCAGAAATACCTGAAGAAATGACTATATTGATTACTTCATCTGCTTCATTTCCTAATTTCTCAAATAATTCATATTGATGGTAAAGAGTTGGATTAGCCGTTTGAGGATAGACTTTAGAGGTGAAAAATTTCTCATAATATTGCTCTAAATCAATATCAATTCCTTCATAGTATATCTCATCCCCAAATCTTATCACAGTTGGAACTAGGGATAAATTGTACTTCTTGATTAAATCAGGAGTTATATCTGCTGCGCTATCTGTCATTATTCTTATAGTCATCTGATAAACCTAATGGAAAGAAAAAAAAGTTAAATTTAAACTTTGCTTGTTTAAATCTAATATTCAAAGTTTTTGGTCATTATTGGAACTATTGTTCTAGGACCAGTATGTGAACTTATCGCTCCACCCATAGTAAATATCTTACCAATTTTCATACCAGGATATTGTTCCTCGAATTGTGAGGCATATTCTTTTGATTCATTGTAAAATGATGCTTGTGCGAAATGTAATGTTAATTCACTAGGGTCAGCATGCAAATCATCTATCAGCATCTCAATGATTGCTTGCATAGTCTTATCTATTCCTGAAGCACTTTTAACAGGTTCAATTTTACCATCGATAAAAGTGAGAATAGGATTTTTCGAAAGAAGGGAACCTAAAACATACTTTGCTCTGCTTAATCTTCCACCATCAAAAAGCCATTTTAAGTCATTTACTGTAAAATAAAATGATTCATCTTTAGTTTTCCATTCATCAAGCTTGGGTATAAGTTTGTCAACACTTAAACCTTCTTTAATAAGATTGGCTGCTTTTAGAACAATTAATCCAAAAGGTGTACTAGCTTTTCTAGTGTCATAAATGTGTATTTTCGCTCCATCCGGATTCTGTTTATCGTACATTTTCTTAGCCATATTTGCATTAGCTACAGCACCACTAACTTCAGATGAGAGATGCATGGAGATGATATCATCAGCTTTATCTGCGAATTTTTCATAAGCTGCGAGTAAATCTGCTTGAGTAGATTGAGAAGTTGTTGGATGAACATCAGTTTTACCAAGTCGTTCATGAAATTCTGAAGTTTTTATATCTATTAGTTCTTTGAAAGCATCGGTTCCAAACATTACTTGCATAGGAACCCACTCAATGTCATATTTCTCGTAGAGAGTTTCATCATTTTGTAGGTTTAAATCGGCGCTTGTGTCACATATAATCTTAATTGTCATAGCTGTACTGTTAGATAGCTTTTTTTTAAATACTTACTACTTTTATGAACATATAATAATGACTATATTTATCACTTCATCCGCTTCATTTCCTAATTTCTCAAATAATTCATATTGGTGGTAAAGAGTTGGATTAGCAGTTTGAGGGAGGACTTTAGAGGTGAAAAATTTCTCGTAATATTGCTCTAAATCCATATCTATTCCTTCATAGTATATCTCATCCCCAAATCTTATCACTGTTGGAACTAGTGATAGATTGTACTTCTTGATTAAATCTGGAGATATATCTGCAGCGCTATCTGTCATTATTCTTACTGTCATCAGATAAACCTAAAGAAAAGAAAAAAAAGTTAAATTTAAACTTTGCTTGTTTAAATCTAATATTCAAAGTTTTTTGTAAGCATTACACCAATTGTTCCAGGACCAGTATGAGAAGCTATTACTCCACCCATAGAGAAGATTTTACCTAATTTCAGACCTGGATATTCTTCCACTAATTGAGCTGCTATCTCTTTTGTTTCAGAGTAAATTTGTGCTTGAGTGAAATGTAATGTTAATTCACTAGGATCAACCTGCAAATCATTCATCTCCATCTCAATTATAGTTTTTATAGCAGCATCTTTTCCTGAAACACTTTTAACAGGTACAATTTTCCCATCTATCATTTGGAAAATAGGTATTTTTGACAAAAGAGAGCCTAGTAAATACTTTGTCTTACTTAATCTTCCCCCTTGATGCAACCATTTTAGGTCTTTTACCGTAAAGTAGAAGGATTGATCTTTAGTTCTCCACTCATCAAGCTTAGGTACAATTTCTTCAGCACTCAAACCTTCCTTAACAAGTTTTGCTGCTTTTATAGCAATTAATCCAAAGTTAGCACTAGCTGTTCTAGAATCAAAAATGTGTATTTTTGCTCCATCTGGATGCTGTTTTTCATACATTTTCTTTGCCATTCGAGCACTAGCTACAGCTCCACTAATTTCTCCTGAGATGTGTATAGAGATGATTTCATCAACTTTATCTCCAAATTTTTCATAAGCTACGAGTAAATCTGCTTGAGTAGACTGAGAAGTAGTTGGATGAACATCAGTTTTAGAAAGTTTTTCATAAAATTCTGATGTTTTGAGATTTACTAATTCCTTGAATGCTTCTGTTCCAAACATAACCTGCATTGGAACCCACTCAATGTTATATTTCTCGTATATTGTTTCATCATTTTGTAAGTTTAAATCGGCGCTTGTGTCACATATGATCTTAACTGTCATAGTAGTATTGTTAAAATAGCTTTTTTTTAAACATTTACTACTTTTATGAATAAATGATATTGGTTTAAATAATAAAAGATTGATTTCTAAATGTGAGCAAAGAAAGATACAGAAGAGCAAAATATTTAAATTGGCTGATTCAAGCATGCTTAGAAGTTTAGGGAATAAGAACTCAATGATTAAAAGAATCTTTAGATCAGCAACAGTGTATTTTACAATTATACTACTTCTAAGCTTAACTATTTCACACTCATCCTCTAATAGTGCAATTGCTCTTAATTTGGATAACAAAATGACAACAACAATGAACGAGACTCTTCAAACATTTAGTCAAGTCAATGATTCTTTCCTTGATAGGCCCATTCTTGATCTTGCTAAAGACGTTAACGATACAGAAATCAATCCAGAAATCGAAGAATGGATTTTTGTTAATATTACTATTAAGAACATCGGTAATCAAACTGCATATAATCTTACAACAGTTGATCCAAGTTTTTCTGATTGGGCTATTTCTAGTTTAAATCTAACAACCCAAAAGTATGTTATAGTAGAACCAAATGCAACTATATACTATTACTATTACTTCAAACCTCTTTCTGAAGGGAACTTTACTTTAGAACCAACTACCATTGAATATTACGGCATTGATGAAACAAAATTTAATGCACAGTCACAGAGATTCATAATTTTATCTATTAAACCTGCAAATATTGTAGTATTAGATGCAAAGCTCTGGTTGAACATCCTGTATTATTCTTTAGCAATAGTATTTGGAATAGGTGCTCTTGTTTTAATTGATTATCTTGTTTTTAAGAAACCTAGAGAAGTTAAGAAAAAGAAGGAGAAACAAAGGGATAAAAAGGGAACTGCTACACAAAGAAGTGAGAAGCAGATTAAAAGAAAAACTAAGAAAAGTAGATAATCTTTTCTTTTTCTTTAAAACGTCAACAAATCTCATATTTTATATATTACAAGAAACAAGTGATTTTGATGTCCTTAAAAGAAATAACTAACATGGACCTGAAATACATTTTAGTAGGGGGAAAAGGAGGAGTAGGGAAAACAAGTGTTGCCTCGGCACTAGGAATAGCTTTGGCTGAACTAGGTAAAAGAGTATTAATTATCTCGACTGACCCTGCACACAGTGTTTCTGATTCGTTTGACATGGATTTCTCCAGTGGTGAAATAACTAAAGTCAAAGGAGTAGTTGGTGACCTATTTGCTCTTGAAATCAACCCTTCTGCAGCTGGTGAAGAAATATCTAAGGCTATAGGTCAACCTATGGATTCAGATCAATTCTCACAATTTTCTGCTATTCCTGGTTTAGGTGAATTACAAAAAGGTTTGGGGGAAGATTTGAAATCAATTCCTCCTCCTGGCATGGATGAAGCTCTATCTTTTGCCAAAATTCTAGAATATGCTGAGGACGAGGTATATGATACCGTAATCCTAGATACAGCTCCAACTGGTCACACTTTACGATTATTAAATATCCCTGAATTCCTTGATTCCTTTTTAGGAAGAATGCTCAAAATGAAAACTTTCCTATCAAATGCTATGACTATGATGAAATCTTTATTTGGGGGAAGTCAAGAAAAGGATAGAACTGTGGAAACTCTTGAAGCTATGAAAGAGAAGGTTTTGGTTGCGAGAGATAAATTGATGGATGAAGAAAAAACACAATTCATTAAAGTATTGATTCCAACAATGATGAGTGTTTTTGAGACAGAAAGACTTGCTGAAGAACTAGATCAACATCTTATTTCACATAGATTTACAGTAGTAAATCAGATAAATCCAGCTAATGATATTTGTTCCTATTGTATGAATAGACACAAAGAGCACTTAAAGAATATTGAATATATCAAATCAGCATTTCCAGACACAATCATTACTGAAATTGAAGCATTAGATAGAGAAATTAGAGGACTAGATATGCTTCAGGTATTCAAAGAAAAACTACTATAGTTGTGATGAAATGTTTTCTCAGACAGACTCCTCAATTTTAAGCGAAAGAGAATCAGGTACTTCATATGCAGATGGCCATTGTCATCTGATTCCTGATTGGTTTACCATGGAAGATATTGAGATAATTGTAGAAAAATCTCAACAAGCAAACGTGAAAGTTATTGTAAATAGTGCGCTAGAAGAAGAAAAATATCAGTTTGGACTAGAAACCACACAATTCAGAGAAGTTTATCTATCAATAGGTGTTGAAACAACAAAAATCACCCAAGAGAGATATGATCAATTTGTAAAATTTTTCAGTGAAAATGAAGATAACATTGTTGCAATAGGCGAAATTGGTCTTGATTTTCATTGGATAAAAGAATCTGATTTGAGAAAACTTCAAGAAAAATACTTTAGAAAGTTAATAGACTTTGCTCAAGAACATGATAAACCAATTGTGATCCATTCAAGAGGAGCAGAGGGTAAAGCAATTGAAATTCTCAAAGAGAAAGGAGCAGAGGATGTTCTTATGCACTGTTTTGGAGGTACAGAAGAACAAGCTAGTGAAATCTCCAAATTATCATGGTACATAACTGTTCCAACAAGTGCAATTTATAGAAAAAACTTTCAAAAAATCCTCAAAGCTACTTCATTAGATAGTTTAATGTTTGAAACAGACAGCCCATTTCATTCATTAGAAAAAGGAGTAAATAATGATCCATCTAGCATTCCAATACTTTGTGATAAAGCTTCTAAGATGCTTGATTTAGATGAGAAACTATTGGCTGATATAACTTTTAATAACACATGCACATTTTATAGAATTCAACCATAATATGAATTAAATAAAAGAAATATCAAATGAATTATCTCCTAACAAATAATAAGCAACTAGAGAAGGTTTTGTTTCTGTTTTAGGGATTTTCCTCATTTTGTTTAAAATGGATTTAGTATCTTTTGAAAAATCCTTACTAGATGAATAAAACACATTTTTCAGGTCTTTAGCTTTGCTAATAACCGCTAATTTTTCTTGTATTTTGTCAAAAAGTTTTATTGTGTTTCGACTGTTAGAGAGAATGTTCCAATTAGTATGGAAATAATTGTACAAACTATATGTTTTGAACGATGTAGTTAAGCTCTTTCTCCAATCAATTTTCTTTAAACCTGTTAAGTTTAAATTTTCGTTCTTCGTTATTATGAAGGAATTAATATGTTTGTCTAAACTTATTGTCTCCTTTCTTATTTCATTAATATTCTTAGCTTCTACGATGAATTTTGCTAATTCTTCAACAAATAAACCAGAAGAAGAACCTAATGTATGAGTATCAATAACATCAATACTTATTTCAGAAACAAGTTTCTTTGCTACCAAAGCATTCTCAAACACAGCAGGGGTTGCAAAGGAAGAATGAATGCTGATAATAGAATCAAATTCTTCTGAGAGAAAAGTATAAAGCTCAACAAAATCCTTTATACTAGGAGCAAAAAACTGTGCATTTTTATCGTTGCAAATTATTGAGAGTAGTTTGCTTGTTTGTAATGTTTGAACCTGTGTTCGCTCTTTATGAGTTTCATTGTTAGAATCTCTTACAACGTAACCTAGAGGAAAGATATTGTACTTCGGATACAGTTTTTGAGGTAGTTCAGAAGAACTATCTATAACAATTGCAGGTTTCATAATTACATCCCATTGTAGATGGTAGTTTGATAGATATTTCTAATTATCGCTTTCTTGGAAGGAAGAATCCTTAAGTTTCTTATTAATAAATTCCTTATAATCCTCCAGCCGTACCTCAACTGCTGTAGGACCTTGCCAATTGCATTCTTCATTTGAACAAGTATAATGATACATGATATAAAAACTAGATTCAACTTTTGCAGGGAAAAAACAAACAGGACAAACTTTTACAAATTCGTCTTCAGTACCTCTTCTGATTTTAGCCTTTGAAGATTTATCTATTCGGGCATCCTTCTTAGATTTTCTAATGTATTTCACCTTAGTTAGAATTGTACTTCAATATTGTTTGCAGCAAAACCAGAATTTTCTAGTATCTCTTTGATTTTGAATCTATGGTCTCCTTGAAGTTCTATTCTTCCTTCTTTGTAAGTTCCACCACAAGCAAGTTTTGATTTCAATTTCTTGGCTAAAGCACTAAGATCGACTTCATTTGGATCAATACCAGTAACAAGAGTATACTTCTTACCGTATCTTCGTTTAACCATAAAAACCCTAATAATTTGTTCTTCCTTGGCTATCTCTTCACATACGCAAAGATCTTGAGGTAAGCCACATACCATACATAATTCGTCTTCAAGCACAAATTACCAAACGTCAAGATGTTATTTATATGTTTTCATCTAAACTTAAATTATTTGAATTTCTATTTTCTCAAATTTGAAGAATTATATAAGTAAAGAAATAATTTAATATGTTGAATAACACTTGCGATTAATGAATGTTTTAATCGTGGATGCCTTAGCTGCTAATGAGGGGAGAAGGAAATTTTCAAGGGACGCTATAGGAGCAGGACCACGATTAGTAGCAGGAGTATTTGAAAAATACAAAGTAAATGTTCGAATAACAAGAGTAGAAGATTTTTTAGATGACAACGAGGAAGTTGTTAATTCATCTGACTTATTTCTCATCAGTGCTATGTCTGTGGACAAAGTAGCTGTCCAGAAAGCAGTTCACAAAATATCAAAAAAGCATCAGAATGGCAAAATAATCATTGGTGGTCCTATTCTTTCAGAGAAGGATCTAATTAAAGAAATTCAATTTGATGTGGGTGTTATTGGTGAAGGTGAGAGAATTATTGAAGAGTTAATCAGATGTGATTTTGATTTCAGTTTTTTTCAAGAGCAAGAATCCGCAGATAAATTTAGTATTGAGAAGAAAAACGGTATTTTACTCGTAAAAGAGAAGAGGAAATCAGAGACTGACATATTTGAAGAATTCATACCTTCAACAGAAAGAATATTGGACTATCCCGATTACTGGTTCTCTAAAGTTTATGTTGAACTAGTTAGAGGATGTTCAAACCATTACAGAGGAGAGTTGGTTAAAACAGCGGGGGGATGCAGTGAATGTGGTGAGTGTGATGATCCTGATACCATTAGTACTGGAGATTGTCCTGAAGATATCCCTGCTGGGTGTGGTTTCTGTTCAGTATCTGCAACCTTCGGGGCACCAAGAAGTAAGAAACTTAATCAAGTAGAAGAAGAAGTTGAAGATCTATTTAATAAAGGAGTAAGAAGAATAGTTCTATCAGCTCCAGGATTTTTGGATTATTTCCGAGGTCGAAAAAAAGAAGAAATCTATTCTCCAACCAAACCTGAAGCAAACTATGCTGAAATTGCTAACTTATTGCAGTCTTTATCAGAAATTAGAGACAACCAAGAAAAAGTTTGCAGCATTTCAATTGAAAATGTCAAACCTTCACTAGTTACAAAGGAGATAGCTAGTTTAATTGGTAAGTTTCTTCCCAAAACCTCTATCAGTATTGGTTGTGAAACATTTGATACATCACTTAGTAACAAAATAGGAAGACCTTCAGAGCCTAATACCGCTTTAGAAGCTTCAAGATTCTTCTTTGATGAAGGTTTATCCCCACAGATCTATCTAATTCATTCCTTACCTGGAGAAACAGTAAAATCTCTAGAAATAACTAAAGAAGTAGTTGAAAACAAACTTTCCAATTTTGCTGATAAAATTACTGTTTATAGATATTTATCTTTGCCTAGTTCTCCTTTTACTGTAACAGATGTTCCATTGCCAACAAAAAGATATCTTTTAAATATCCGTCGAAATGAACTGAAAGAAACCATTATTCAATTTAATCTTGAAAAGAAGAAACAGATGATAGGGGAAGAAATGATTACTATTATTGCTGAAAAAGATAAAGTCAGAAAAAATACGTTTATTGGATATCCTATTTTCAGTGGACCAGCTATTAGTGTACATTCTAAAAAACCAATCATTGGCAATACGTGCAAAATAAAAGTAATAGGTGTAATATCTGATAAACTATTAGAAGGCGAAATTTCAATTTAATATATCAGATCCTCCTACCGCCTGAATCTAGATGCATAAGTTTAACCAATTCCATATCTCTTCTGATTCTTATTCTTTTAACAGAGAAAGGTAGTACAAATGCAATGATCATACATCCAATCATTAAGCAGATAGTTAAAATGTAATTCCACCCTAAACCAATTCCTAATCCAAAGAATAAGAAAGTTAATACAATGAAAATGAAGGAAATTGTTCGAAGTTTTCTAAAAAGTGCTTCTGCTGATTTTTGAATTTTCACTGGATTCTTTTCACTCATTAGACTTTCCTAAGTATTCTTTCAAATTCTGGTTAATAAACATAATCAAAAAAAATTCTTTACGACTCTTTGAAGATTCTATCATGGTTTAAACAATTTTCGAAGAACTTCTAATACAATGAAAGTCAAATAAATGAATCCTATAAGAACAAAAGCTAAACTAAAAAACCGATCACTTCTATAGATACTATTTAGCAATGAACCGATTTTAATCAAAGGAGATAAGAAGATATATCCTGGATTATTTTTGTGCTCAACATCATAAGGAGATCCATCTAAATCAAAAAAATAACTTGTTCGTTTTTGCTTGAGTTCAGTAAATATCGCTTCTTCTGTAAATTCAGAAACATTCAGGAGTGTCCAAGAGTGAACAGGACCAGGAACATGCATATCTGTAGCAGATAATACTCCTAATTCATTATCTAGGGAAAACTTATGTGAGAGATAATCATAGCTCTTTCCATTTAATATCTCAAAGAAATCTATCCCCCACTCATAGAATTGCAATCTAGAGGGTTGATTGAATAAATATCTATCAGATAAAGGATAATGGTTTACACCTACTAATCCTCCAAGTTCTTTGGTTTCAGTTATCGCTTCCTTTATTTCATCATCTGTTGGTGTATGAGTATAGCTCCTAAATTTCAGAACACTTTCATACTCTTCAGTTGTAACTTGAGGTGGAAAAATCAAAGTCAGATGACATCTACTTGTTGTCCATTCTATCCCTGCAAATACCTTAATCTTATCATCATATTCAATCCGAGCTATTTCTCTTGCTTTTTCAACACCTCTGTAGGTATTATGATCAGTTAAAATCATAGCATTGAATCCCATAGCTATATGCCAAAGAATATTCTGTCGTAGTGTAAGTTTTCCATCAGAATATTTTGTATGAGAATGAGAATCTAAAAGAACATTCCATTTTGTTGTGTTATAATTTGGTGTAAATGAAAACTCATCCCAATCAGTATCTGTAAATCTAAATTTATCAGGACCAAACATCAAAGCAGGAACTGAAAGAGCTAAAATCAACCATAAGATGATATTTAAACTGATAAAACGCCTAAAGATTGATTTCTTCTTCCGCTTAGACATGGCCATATAGAAATTGGTTTCAGTTAATAAAAACATTAACTTCTACTAAAATTTCTAATACTCTCTCTCCCTAATCCTAAATCTTGGTTTAAAGAAAAGTTAATATCTTTGCAATGCAGAATAAAATAAAGGTGATGAAAATATTTTCACGTAAAAAACATGCTAAAAGTCTGAAAGAACTGTTTGTGGAATGTAGTGAACTGACCAAAAAAGCATTTGAAACAATGAAGAAATCTGTTTTAGCATATGTTGATGGCAATTTTAGTGACACTCAAAAATTCGCTAAAGAAACAATATCTTTAGAGAAACAACAAGATAGAGTAAAAGAAGAATTTTTCCAAAGATTATTTTCTAGAGAAACAATGGTTTTTTCCAGAACTGATCGAATTCAAATTATTGAAAATATAGACAAAATCACAGATAAAATCGAAATTGTTGTCAGAAAGCTGCTTCTCTATCAAGTTGAAATCCACAAAAATCTGAGAGAAGGTATTAAGGAGATTGTTGATTTAAACGAACAAATCGGTGTTCAGGTTCATGATATGGTAGTGAATATTCAAGATAATTTTCAAGAAGTAAGAGAAAATATTATTTCAATTACTAACTTACGAAGATCTGTCAGAGAGAAACAATGGGAACTTCAAAAGTTGAATTATGATCATCAACAAGATTTCCAAGCATTTAGATATACTGAAACCTTAATCAAAAATCTAATGGAAGCAGCAGATAGAGCTGAAATATTCGCAGATAGAGTTTTTATTCTAGTCAACAAATATGCACTTTAAACAAACTAATATCGGAGCTTAATACCAAATGGAAGTCATAATCATAGTTCTTTTGATTTTAATGATAGGTCTAGGATTTGGTATTGGATCTAATGATGAAACTATGGCTACACTATTTGGCAGTCGAATAATAAAAACAAAATATGTTATCGGTTTAGCAGCAGTTTTAGCATTTATTGGTGTAATGTTTATGTCAGAGAGAGTAGGGAGAACAATAGGTGAAAATCTTCTAGGACAAGAAGTAGAGTACAGTATTTACATGCTTTTAGCAATTATTATTAGTACAACAATCTGGTTAATTGTGGCATCAATAACTGGAGCACCAATCTCCACAACTCATTCTGTTGTTGGTGCAGTTTTTGGTGTTGCAATTGTCTGGAGTTTTAGTCAAAACGGATCTTTCGGGTCCTCTATGGATTGGGGAACAGTGGGAAAAGTAGCTTTGGGATGGGTTATTTCCCCCATTTTAGGATTTATAGGAGCATTTATTTTCAAGTCTATATTGGATAAAATTCTATCTCGGATGCAAAAAGGATTAGATAAACTTGAAAAAATCGAAAGAATATTTGGGATTCTACTAATTTTAGTTATAAGTTGGACTCAAATAAGCAGAGCAGGAAATGATTCAGCTAATGCTTTAGGTATTATGTATGGATTAATCGAAACAGGACAACTCACCGAAAACTTATCAGGGTATCTTGTTGCAGTGACGGGATTATTAAAAGGATTGGGGATAATAGCAATTGGTAGAATTGTAATCAAAAATGTTGGGAATAATCTAATTTCCCTTAAACCTTCTGATGCGTTCAGTATCGAATTATCAACTGGCATAGTCTTGTTCGTAGCAACTCTAATAGGACTACCTATTTCAGGAAGCCAAGTATTGATCTTTTCAGTAGTTGGTGCAGGAATGGTAAAAGGAGAAAGACCTGATAAGAAAACTTTCAGAAGAATAATTATAAGTTGGATAATTACATTTCCAGTAGCAGCTGCATTATCAGCTTTGATATATGGTGTAACACTCGCCATAATTTGATAGCGTATATGAATTTCATCTTTAAAAGAATAAATTTGAGTAAGAGCATAAACTATCTTGCTTTCACAGGTTTAGCAATAAGGGAACGTTGTTTGATTAAAATTCGATTACTACACTTAGGACATTTGGTCCTCTGCAGAACGCATCTACTAGAGTTTAACCCCTGGCAATAATCTTAATTCACTTGGTGTTATCTCATTCTTACATCTTTGACATATATATCTGGTCATCGTTTTTCACTTCCATAGTTTATTCTTAATCTTTTCTGTTCGTACTATTTTTCATTCGCGTAATCAATGAATTCTTGGAAATCTGAATCTCCTTCCATCAATTCTCCTAGAGCAACTTCTAAATCTTCTAAAGGTAGTTTGATTTGTTCCATAGTATCTCTATCTCTTATTGTAACAGTGTACTCTTTGAGTGAATCATAGTCTATTGTGACACAGAATGGTATACCAACCTCATCAGCTCTAGCATATCGTTTACCGATTTTACCACTTTCATCATAGAACGATAAGTATCCTGCTTCTTTTAGTTCTGTGTGAACATCATGAGCAAATTCAGCAAGTCCATCCTTCTTCATAAGTGGAAAAACAGCTACCTCTAAAGGTGCGACTGCTGGAGGAAACTGGAACCATGTCCAACCTCTATCATCTTCCCTGTAACATTTTTCTAGAACAGTATATAGTATTCTTCCCACTCCCAATGAAGGTTCACAAACATGAGGAAGAATCTTTTTCTCATCCACAACTATCTCATAATTCGATTTTGAAGCTTTAGCATGTTTTAGTAAATCATAATCTGTTCTGAGTGCATTTCCAACTATTTCCATATGACCAATTGAAAGATTTGCTTCAAGATCGTAATTTCCTGCTGAATAATGAGGAGCTTCATGATCTTGCATGTGTCTGAACCAGAAATCTTCAGCTTTTACTCCTAAAACTAGAAACATTTCAGTTTCTAAAGCGAGATAATAAGCCAAATATTGATTAGGTACATGTTTTTTATTAACAGCTTCTTCAGCTGTTATGGTCAAGGGTTTTTTCCATCCTTTTTCTTGCATTTCTCGTGTGACAATATTTATTTCTATATCAGCCACTTCTTCCCATCGTGGATGCTCATTTTCTTTTTCTGGGTCGTAAAACATTTCTATTTCCATTTGTTCGAATTCTCTTCCTCGAATAAGGAAACTTCTAGGTGAGATTTCATTTCTGAAGGAAGACCCAAACTGAGCTATACCAAAGGGGAGTTTATTCCTCATGAAACCAGCTAATCTTTTGAAATTGATGAAAATATTTTGAGCTGTTTCAGGTCGTAAATAACCATTAATTCCACCAGTAGACCCTATTTCAGTCTTAAACATTAAATTGAATTGTCTTATATTACCTAATTCTCCTTGGCAGTTTGGACATTTAATCTCATTTTCTTTGAATTTCTTATCCAATTCAGCAATAGGTAATCCTTCAGCGGATTCACCAGTATTCCTTTTTATGATATCGTCAGCTCTATACATAGAATTGCATTTAGCACATTGAACTAAGGGATCATCAAAAGATTCAAGATGACCTGAAGCTTGAAAAACAGATTCAGGTAAGAGAGTTGATCCTGAAATTTCGAAGACCATGTCTTCATCTAAAACAAAACTTTGCCTCCAAAGTTCAATGATTTTCTGACGCATTAATGTGCCTAATGGACCATAATCAAAGAACCCCCCAGCTCCGCCATATATTTCTGCTGTAGGGCTAACAAATCCTCTTCTTTTGCAAACATCTATGATTTTATCCATCAATCTTTCTTCAGTCATTAGTATCTAAAGCCCTCAAAAGAAAATAGATTATTAAGAGTTTTTATCTCATTGTTCTCTTATATTTGTATTAGAATCACCTTAAACAAACAATTTGCACTAGATATTACTGGAGCTTTTATATCAAATCCTTATGGTCAAGGTGATAACAACCCATCATTAAATCTTTGGAAAAAGTGAAAAAAGATTATAATTAGCTTTAACTTAGTTATAGATAGAGATTCCTGAGATTCAGATGAGAAAATATAATATTTCTATGTCTATTTTACAAATTCTACTATTTGTAACTATTAGTGCGTTTCTAGTTAATTCTATTTATGGAATAATCATTAACATATTTGTAATATATGAATCTGTTGGTTTTTGGTCACTTATTGGAATGGTTATATTTTATACTATTTTCAAGGAAGCATTTTTTCCACTGTTGTTTGTTATTCTAGGATTTTTCTTCTTCTTACAAGCCATGAAAATAAAGGAAATGAGAAACAGAAGACATGCTCAGATATTTAGCTTAGTTTTGATTTTAATTAATACAATATATTCTATTTTGGCAATTGTTGGAGATGTTTTAATCATTAGGAAGTTATCAACTTTCGTTTTCTCGTCGGGATATGAAACTTTTGCTACTATTGCAGTAATAGTATCATTTCTTCTATTTGTTGCTTTGATCTTCTTAGTTTTTGAAGAATATAGCTTGCTTAAGAAAATACTTATCTCAACCTTAACAATACCTTTTTTCATTTTAAGGGTTCTATCTTTCTACATAGAATTCCAGCTTATGATGATAATTATTGAATCATCAGCTCTTGTTTTTATCTTCTGTATCTTGTACATTGTAACTAGTTTTGGAGAATGGAAGACTAATACTCTAACTTTCTTGTCATCAACAATTTTAGTATTAGGAATTGCTAAAATTCTCA
>JAUWJS010000083.1 GCA_030607575.1 Candidatus Heimdallarchaeota archaeon
GTTTGGACAAAGAAACGTATTGTTCTTGTAGCGTTTTTTGTGATATTAGTCATTATTTCTATAGCTGTATTAATTATGATTATAATAGATAAAACATTTCTTTTCGAGATAATCCGAGATTATTTCCTAGCTCCCCTTGTTAGAATGGGTTATTGGTCTATTTTTCTCTTTCTAGCGCTTATGATCATTCAAAGCTTGATTGTCCCGATCCCTTCTGAATTAGTTTTGTTATGTGGTGGAATGCTTTATGGAATCTGGCTTGGATTACTTGTTGGAGTTATTGGGTCTGTTTTAAGCGGTGTTGTAACATTCTATATTTCGAACAAAGGGGGGAGACCTATTATAGAAGCTACTGGTGATTATATTGGCTTTGCTGATAGGTTCGTTGTTGCCATGGATAAATGGATAGAGAAATGGGGGATTTGGGCAATTATTGTAGGAAGAGCTGTTCCAGTTGTCATGTTTGATCCTATATCTTATGCTGCAGGTATTTCTAATATTAACTGGAAACAGTATACATTGGCTACCTTTGTCGGGTCCATTCCACGTTCAATTTTTTACGCGTTTCTTGGCGTGAAATTACTAAGTGGAAACAGTCCTGAATATATTCTTACACTAACTCAAGAGCAATTTGAAGCAGCTTCTGGGCAATTCAACATGATCTTTTTCATTATCTTTGGTGTTCTAATTCTAATGCTTATAATAGCTTCAATAGTAGGAAACAGAATACAAAAGAAATCCGAGAAAGTCAAGTTAGAAGAAAAATAGATGATTGTATTAATATTCTTCATCTAAATTTACCTTATTTTTTAATTCTTCTCCTCGAATAAAACGATTAATGTTAGGTATAACTGCATCTAGAAAATATTTTCTAGGGAAGTCTGTATTCCATGCTCTATGGGCACTCATAATAATATTTTCAAGTTCTTGGTATGGAAATTCAGATGGATAGCAGGGAGTTGGTTCCTGTTCATCGGTTCCTCTTCTTTGTGGATAATTATACCAAACATCAATAGCAGCTGCTTTTATTTTCTTATCTTTTAAGGCACTAAACATTGCTTCAGCATTGATTGTTATCCCTCTTCCAACATTAACAATGATAACTGAGGACTTCATAACAGCGAATTCCTTCTGGTCTAGAAAATTTTCTGTTTTGGTGGTTCCAGGTAAACTGTTGAAGATGAAATCTGCTTGCTTGATTGCTTTGAGTTTCTCTTCAAGTGTAAAAAACTCTACATCTTCTGCAGTAGAATCTCTGCTTCTTTTAACTGCTAGATATTTCATATTAAATGGTTCACACATTTTTTTGAATTGTTTTGCAATTTCCCCATATCCAAGGAATAGCATGGTTTTATTGAATAAGGTAACAGACTGAAATTTTCTATAATCCCAACTTCCTTCTCTTAAGAGTTTATCATTTCTGTCTAACTCTTTTGTAGCTGCATTAAGAAGAGAAAAACCATGTTCAGCAATAATTGGTGCATGGGAATGATTATTGCATAGTATTATGTTGTTTTCTTTATAGAAACTAAGTTTGTGTCTATTCAATCCTGTACCTAAGATTTGGTGAAATTTTAGTTTCTTAACAGTAGCAAGGTGTTCGTCAGTGAGTCTACCTCCAACAATGATGTCAGCTGTTTGTAATGCTTCATCTTTTTCTTCATCGTCAAGATCTGAATAGTAAACAAGTAAGGCTGAAGAATCTATAGTTTTTTTGGTGATTTCCTTCTCTTCTTCCTGTACATTTGTCATAAAAAGAACTTTCATCTTACTCTTTTCAGATTCTGCTACAATAAAGGTTTTTTGTATAGTATGTTTAAACTAAATCCATCATTTAAAAGTAAAATAAAATTCTTATACTCAAAAGGAAATGGTAAATTACTACAATGAGTGACTCAGAAGATTCTTCAGATATTGATGCTATAATTAAGCAATTGAAGTATAGCTCCATACCTCTACAGAGGGAGAGAGCAGCTTATATGTTGGGTAATTATCGTCACTCAAGGGTTTTAGAAGCTCTTCTAAATTCACAACTAAATGACCTCAATCCCAAAGTAAGAGACGCTGCTTCTCGAGCTTTAGCTATCTTAATAACTTCAGAAGAAACAGAAGGAGTGGGTGGTGAAACAGTAGATTATGTGACTAAAATAGATAATCAGCTGTTTAATCTCACTAAAGAATTTGAAATTATTAGGAAAGGAATGAAAAAAATCAAATTCAATTGGAAAGATTCTGTTGAACTTAAACAGCTTTTCAAAGCAGTGGATAGAGACAGATTTTTACCAAAACAACCCAACGTAAACGGATTGGTAAACTCAATATTATTGTTACCTATTGAAGATCCTGATATGGGTAGAGATGTAGCAATTGCGATAGTGGAAATCTTAAGAATGAGTTCTGAAGAAACTGAAAGATTAAACGCTATAGGTTGCTTAAATAATATTATCACAAATATTGACAAATACACCCCATATTTCGGAATAGCTGAAGCATACATAATGATCTTTAAAGCATCTGAAGACTTCGAGATGAGAATTGTTGCTTTTAGAAGTCTAGAAGAAATTATTGTCAGAAAAAGAACATTAGCAAAACTGAATCAATTTACAAATGATATTGTGAAATTGCTCAAATTTTCCTATGATCAGAAAATAAGAGAAACAGCAATTAAAGCTTATCCTGATTTAGTGTTGACTAGAGAAGAAAAAATCCCATATCTGATAGATTTAATGATTGGGATTGTCCGAGCAACATATGAAGACCGTCTCCGTGAGATGGGATTAAAAGCACTTAATTCAATTATTGAAAAAAATTACCTGAGTGAGGAAAATGTTCAGAGAATAATTAAGATTCTTAAATCTCATCATAACAAGAATGTCAGAATAAGGGCTATAGAGTTGTTTACTCAAATCATCCTTCAATCTTCTCCAGATATTTTTTCATCAGCAATTAGTGTTATAATGAGTATAGTTCTTAATACAAAAGAAGAAAATATTTGTTATACTGCTCTACAGAATGTAGAAAAATATTCTTTCATGAATCTTGATTCAGACCTAACTAATATTATTTTACAAACAATAGAAGATATCACACTCAAATCGTATCATCCATTTGTAGCTTTTAGAGCATATAGTATTATAGAGAGTATAATCCTAAACAATCCAGAAAGTTTCTCAACTGAGTTTGCTAATATCTTCGTAGAATGTCTAAAATTACACAAGGACATAGGAGTTACAGAACACGTATTATTGACATATTCTGATTTGATAGTTTCAAGAAAATTGATTCCAAGTGATGTCAAGCAATTCATCAAAACATTACTCTACTTATCAGCTGATCCTGAGGTTCTAGAAGGAGTAATAAGTCTCTTCAAGGAGTTAATGATAGCAGATGAAAAGGTTTTACCAGAAAAAGTGATCAATAAGCTAATGGAAATAGTCAGTAAAACATTGGTTAAAGAAGACATATTCTTGCTTTTGACAGAATTAGATGTTCAGGATTTTATCTAGTTTTTAGAAATAAAACAGGAATTGTGATAATATCAGCAATCCAATAATTATCGACATTTCCCATACATTGAATTTAAACTCTCTAATGACATTTCTAAAAAGGATAGGCGCAATCACCGAAGCTAATAGAAAGAAAGTACCAAGGTAATAAAGGTAAACTACATGGTCTACATACGAAATATTAGTGTTAAAGGCTAAACCAACAAAAACAGTTGTTACAATGAAGTCTACAATTACAATACCGAGGGCTGGTAATCTAATTTTCTTATGTACATCCATTTTGTAAGCTAATATAAGGACTGGAATGTAGAAAAAGAATATATCAGTGTAGAAATCAGTAGTTTGAATCAATTTTAGCTTTAGAACATTACTAGCTATTCCTTGATCAATATTAACAAAGGCTACAATTGGAAAACCGATTTCTTGTGATGAGAAAGGCCAGAGAAAATATACCCCATACAAATACATCATATCAATTAAGATATGTACAGCAAGACCGAAGAATAATCCTATACCTAAACCAAGAAAATCATAATTTTTCTTGTTCTTAATTTTTGGAATAAAATTCAAACCGATAACAATTCCTGGAACCACAATTAGAAACAAAAGACTGTGAGTGAGAGAACGATGAATTACAGATGCTTTGTCACCAATAGCCAGATAAACAAAAGCCAAAATGAAAATATCAATATCTGGAAGTATAGCTCCCAAGACTGCTCCCACTTTGTACTCTTTTCTTTTGCTAAAACTAGCTAAAAGTAAGCCTGTAAGAAGATGTACTCCGCCTTGCACATCACTATGAAAGAAAAAGAGACTATATAATTGTTATGAAAAAACAATATGAATTAAGAAGCAGTTATTTTTTCGATAGATTTACTAACTTGTTCAAAAATTATTATTGCTTCATCTTCCTTTAAATCTCCATGAACAAAAACACGGCATGAAGGGAATATAGATAGTTTATTGCCTTTATCTTTGTCTTGAAAAATTAACATTACCTTCGTTTCTCTAAGTAATTTGTAGGATTTTAAGTTAAAGAGTAGTTCATTCTTAAGGTCCTTTAAAGAAACATTGTGGAACTCCTCTGGTATCCCCTCAAACCCTTTCTTTTTCTTACAAGGAGAAACTGTATGGTAAATCATCTGAGAGAAATAACTTTAAGCAGTTTTTTAATTTTCCTTCTGATAACAACTTTTAATATTCCTTGAATCATTAAACCAATCTAATTGAAAGGCCAGAAAAGTGCTTCATCCAATGGATATTCATCAAATGAATTTGCAGTTCCATAAATTTTATACCAAGCAGTAGAAGATCCATACCAATAGTTACCTTCATGCTGGACATAACAGTATTACTGGAACTATTCTTGTACCTAACTAAATTTCACATTTTCTAAACAAACAAAAGAGAACTAAAACTCTCTCCTTTTTTTATTTTCTGGAAAATATTTAAAAGAGTATATTCTTTCAGAATCTCATGAATAACAATCTCCTAAGAATAAATCTTACTAAGGGAAAGATAAGTACAGAGGAAATACCAGAGAAGATAATAGAGCAATATATAGGTGGAACAGGTTTTATCAGTTATTATCTTTACAAGGAACTAAAAGGGAAAATAGACCCATTATCTCCAGAAAACAAGATAATTATAGCTCCTGGACCTGCACAAGCTACAAAAATCCCTATTACTGGTAGGTATGCTGTTGGTACTAAAAGTCCTTTAACAAATCACTTTCTAGACTCTCACTGTGGAGGATTTATTGGCCCAGAGATCAGAATGGCTGGGTACGATTTAATAATCATTGAAGGGAAATCGGAGAAACCTGTCTATATCTCTATTAAAGATGACAAAGTGGAGATAAAAGATGCAGCTCATCTTTGGGGACAATATGCTAATAAAACAGAAGCTAAGATTAGAGAAGACGAAGAAGAGACTAGAATGAGAATTATCTGTATAGGTCCAGCAGGAGAAAATCTAGTAAAAATTTCATGTCCAACAGCTGATGGTCACAGAAACCCAGGAAGAGGGGGTTTAGGTGCAGTATTTGGGTCAAAGAATCTCAAAGCTTTAGGAGTGAAAGGGTCAACTAGACCTACAAATGGCAATCAAGAAAAAATAGAGAAAATACAAAAAGATTTACTCAAACGTTCAAAAACTGCCAAGGATTCAGGATCTGAAATGTTCACATACGGAACAAGTAATGCTGTAGGGTTCTCAAACGAAATGAGTCAATATCCGACACGCAATTGGCAATCAGGTGAATTTGAAGAACACGAGAAACTAAGTGGAGTAGATTTGGACGAGAAATATACTGCAATTAGACGACCTTGTTATAACTGCCCAATTGGGTGTTCTAGCACACTTGATGCCTCTGCTTTTCCTTGGACAGATGCAAAAGAAATAGCTAGACCTGAATATGAAACAATGGCAATGTTAGGAGGGAATGTGGGATTAAGTGATCTTGAGACACTGATACATGCTAATTATTTGTGTAATCAACTTGGACTTGATACTATTAGTGCTGGTAGTGCTATAGCAATGACAATGGAAGCTGTTGAAAAAGGATTGATATCAGGACCAGAATTTGAAAGAGTAAAGTTTGGAAATAAAGAGAAGATTCTAGAAATTCTCGAAATGATAGCTTACAAAAAAGGATTTGGAGCCATTCTAGCTGAAGGAGTTGCTCAGGCAGCAGAAAAGTGGGGAATAGAACACTTAGCAATACATGTCAAAGGACTGCCTTTCGCAGCTTGGGATCCAAGAGGAAAATTAGGACTTGGATTAAGTTATGCAACAGCCGCAGTGGGGGCGAGTCATCTCAGGGGATGGCCTGTTACTTCTGAAGTTCCAAAAGAAAAGAGTGCATTAGCTGTTGTAGAATCCTTAATAGAACAGCAGGATTACAAATCTCTAACAGATTGCCTAGTAGTCTGCTCTTTTTCCTATGCTATCAAAAAAGGATTCACATTCGAAGACAGACAAAATATTCTATCTGCTATGTGGGATAGAAAAGTGTCTGAAGAAGAAATGATGGAAATAGCACAAAGAATATGGATAATTAAACGTCTTTTCAATATCAATCAGTTCGACGATTATAAACCGATAGAATATGATGTACTTCCTCATAGATTCATGAATGAACCTTTACCTTCAGGTAGAGCTGAAGGAAGTAAAGCATTTAGCAGTGAAGAAGATTTCAAGAAATCATTACAGCTATTATACGAAAAACGAGGTTTGGATAAGCACGGAGTTCCAAAAGAAGAGGAAATTAAAAGATTGAACATTGAGAAGTAAACCCTTCTCAACTTTATTTCAAGTAAAAAAACAATCTTTATAAAAAAACAGTCTTCTGGACAAGTATGAATAATAAGCTTCTGAGAATAAATCTTACTATTAACCAGATTTCAGTTGAGGAAATACCCGAATCTGTTGTTTATGATTACATGGGGGGAACAGGTTACATAACTTATTATCTTTACAAAGAACTAGAAGCAAATATCGATCCCTTATCTCCTGAAAACAAGATAATTATTGCTCCTGGACCGATTCAAGGCACAAAAATACCTGTGAGTGGACGATATGCAATTGGAACAAAAAGCCCGTTAACTGGTTTGTATTTAGATAGCAATGTTGGTGGTTTTCTTGGACCAGAGATTAGATTTACAGGATATGACTTGATAATTATTGAAGGGAAATCCTCCAAACCTGTTTATATCTCAATAAAGGATCAAAAAGTTGAGATTAAGGATGCTAAAGATCTCTGGGGAAAATTTGTCTATGAAACTGATGTTCTGATTAAAGCATTAGAAAGAGAACCAAAAATGAGAGTCTTAACAATAGGACCAGCTGGAGAAAATCTTGTAAATTTCGCTTGCTCATCTTCAGATAATTTTCGAAATGCTGGAAGAGGAGGTTTGGGAGCAGTATTTGGGTCAAAGAATCTTAAAGCTGTTGCAGTGAAAGGTTCTACTAGACCTACAAATGGAGATCATGAGAAAATAGATTCTGCAAGAAAGGATATAGTTCAAAGAGCGAAAAATGCAAAAGATGATGGCCATCTACTTCATAAACATGGGACTAGCTGGTTAGTAAAAGTAGCTAGTGATCTTGATCACTACCCAACTCGTAATTGGCAATCAGGAGAGTTTGAAGCCATAGATAAACTAGGACATGAAGCTTTTGCTGAAAAATACAAACGCTTCAGACGTCCATGTTATCAGTGTCCAATAGGATGTAGTGAAACTCTTGATGCATCTGTATTTGATTGGGTTGAGGAAGATAGAAAAGAAATAGCAAAACCAGAGTATGAAACACTAGCTATGTTAGGAGGAAATTGTGGGATAAGTGATTCTGAAGCAGTTATTCATGCTAATTATCTTTGCAACGAGCTTGGTTTAGATACTATCTCTACAGGTAGTGCCCTTGCTATGATTATGGAAGCAAAGGAAAAAAAACTCGTCGAGGGTTTGGAATTTGATGAAGTTGAATTTGGTAATATTGATAAATATCTAGAACTTATTGACAAAATAGCTTATCGTCAAGATATAGGGAATATATTAGCTGATGGAGTTGCACAAGCAGCTGAACATTGGAATATACAGGACTTAGCAATTCATGTTAAGAAACTTCCTTTTGCAGCCTGGGATCCACGTGCAAAACTAGGTTTAGGGCTGAGTTATGCTGTAGCTGCAGTTGGAGCTAGTCATCTCAGAGGCTGGCCTGATACTAGAGCCATCCCTGACAGAAGTGCTATTGAAGTGATTGATTCCTTGATTGAACAGCAGGATCTCAAAACCATTAAAGATTGTCTTTCTATTTGCCACTTCACTCATAGTATCAAACCTGCCTTAGATTTCGATGATTGTGTAAACATAGTCTCTGCAGTTTGGGATAGAGAAGTTACTGAAGAAGATCTTACCAATATTGCTCGTAGAGTCTGGATATTGAAAAGAATGTTTAATATTAGAGAATTCGGTGATAAAAATCCAGTTGATTTCGATGTTCTACCCAAACGATTTATGGAAGAACCTCTCCCCTCTGGTAGAGCTGAAGGAAAAACAGCTTTTATAAGTGAAGAAGATTTCATCGAATCAAGAAGAATCCTTTATGAGAAAAGAGGTCTAGATGCTGAAGGTGTTCCAACAGTAGAAGAATTAAAGAAATTGAGGATTGAATAAATCCTCTTAATTTTTTGTTTTGCTAATTTAGTAGTCTTTATCAATTTCTGTGTCATTATATTATTAATGAGTGATGAGTTTGAAGAGAAACAGAAATTGTTCCTTACTTTACAACCTAAGGATAAGATTCTTTTTGTTCAAAAACAAGTAGATGATATTGTTTCGACTCTTGCTCAGAAAAATGTTGACGTTGATCTGTTTATTACAAAAATAGCACATTTCAAAACATATACATCAAGATTATTCAGGCTCTCAGGTGTGTACAAGAAGGATTACTTTGATTTTTTAGTTTATAGCATTAGAGTTATGTGGAATGCTGTAGAACACTGTACATCCCAATTCATGCTCTATCCAGCTCTCTCTGCTTTCATAGATTTGTTTTCAAAACTGAAAGGATTAAATCCGTATTATACTCTAGACGGTGCAATAGAACAAACTTTGGTGTATGGTAAGATTCCATCAAAGGATAAAATTTCCGATTTACTAACCAAGGAAAAACGGCACTTAAACTTCTTAATTGATTACATGCAACTTGATTCAGTTTTGAGACTTGATTTGACTAAATTTGAGAAAAAAAATCTCGTTAAATCTGCCACCAATTATGCTCAAATTCTGGTCCTAACTCTCTATAATTTCTTAGTAACCATTCCTGTTATTTCTAAGGAGGATTTTCTGGATTGGTGCAAGCTCTTTGATGAAGCTCTTGAAAAAGCTAGATTGGGTCATCATTACTTAAAAGAGATAGCTGAAGAGCCTTTTGAATTGCTTAAAACTAAGATTTCTGAATCTTCTCTTTTTTCGCTAAAAGCTCAACTCCATCTGTTTAGTGCTCGTTTTACTAATGAGAATGTTGCGGAATTTCTAAATTTAGCTTATATGGATAATTCAAGAGCTTTAAGTGAAATTGAACCGTATAAGAAAGATGAACTGTTCAGCGAGACAATTAGGAGTTTCTACATTCAACAGAAGGCACTGCTTCTCGAAACTAGATTCTATCAAATACTCAATAACTTGCTTCATACTCAGTATAGAAATTCTAAATTTGTTGGTGATTTAAAAGATGAGAAACCTGAATTAACAAGGTCAGTTATCAAATTCGATGTTGAAGAAATTCTCAGTGAGATAGAAGGGTATGTCAAAGATCTTCTAAGTAGGTCTAAACGTGAAGAGATAGGAATCTCATTTAATCTGATTGGAATATATGCCAAAATCTCCTTTGGAGCTTATGTCTACGAACTGGTAGATGATGTTAGCACAATGGAGGAGATAATTAAAACCCAAAGAATAGATATCGGTGATCCAGAACTCTCTCTTTTACTGGCTAGATATTGGTTGATAAGATGGGGAGAAGAAGAGAACAGTGAATACTTAAGATTGTCTCAAAATTACTTCGAAAGAGCTGCTGAAGTTTATTTGATGCTCTTCAATAACCGGTATGTACCAATTTACAGCTATACAATGCTTGCTCTCTACCAACTGTATAAGAACAACATTCCTCGTGCTGAAATATTCCTTATGAAAGCAGATGATGAGTATACAGATGCCAAAATGCTCAAAATATTAAATCTTTCAGAACAATATTACTATGAGAAATTTAGAGAGCAAGTTGATAAGATAATCAAAGGAGAAAAAGTAGAGAGACCTCTAAGGTTTGATAAACCGGTAAATCCTCTAGATTTTAACTCCTGGATAACTGAGAAGATGGATTGGAGGAAGAGATTTCCAGCGTTTCCAGAACCGTTCCCATTCCATTTAGAGCAACTAAAAATCTTAGAGTTTGAGTTCCTTTCACCGGAAAATAACAATTCTGC
This sequence comes from Candidatus Heimdallarchaeota archaeon, assembly GCA_030607575.1. Taxonomy (GTDB): domain Archaea; phylum Asgardarchaeota; class Heimdallarchaeia; order Heimdallarchaeales; family Heimdallarchaeaceae; genus UBA460. The sequence goes on from JAUWJS010000083.1 coordinate 10,495, forward strand.
AGAAGGAGCAGACAATTTATAACAGCTTTTGCAAAGAGATAGTTGAACATGACTTTGGAAAGAAAACGTTATAGATTTGGTGGTTTTACCTGGTTTGTACTCATAATAGTACTTGTAGGGGTATACTATTGGTTCTATAAAGATTTAGTCATATTTCTAACTGTATCTGGAATTGCAGTTGTTCTTTTTGTCTTTTTTTGGTTCTTATCTCGACGAGGGCTTTCTTCTAGGAGAGCATCTTTATACGGAGATTTAACTTCCCATCACAGTAAAATAACTAAAGGATATGAACAACAACAAAAAGATTACAATGTTAGATTCTGTGATGATTGTAAGCATAAAATAGAAAAAAACTCACCCTTCTGTTCAAATTGTGGAAAAGAAACCTAAAATTATTTTTCTCTTTCTTTGCCGAATTTAGGGTTGAATGTCCAAATATCATTGAGGATAAAATTGGTTAGAACTGAAACAGCAAAGCCAATTGTTACTGCAAGATATTCGTTCCAACCTATTAGGTCATAGAAAACATAAACTAGCCCAAGGTTTATCACAGTTCCTGAAGCACCCACGATTGCGAATTTTATGAATTGCCTTGAAGTGTTAAATTCAACCTCTTTCTCTTGTTTCTTGAAAGTCCATATTTTGTTGATTATATAATTGTATATCATCACAATAGCTATAGCAACAGCTTGTGAAACTAAAACATCTGAAACGTTTAGAAACCAGATTGTGAAAAGCACATCCGTTAATCCTGATGATTCGAGAATTAACATCATAAGAAAGAGAAAGAGATAATTTAGACCTAAACCTACAAGACTAACTATAACGAATTTTGTAAGTCGCAAATTTCTCTCTTTATCAAAGAAGGAAGACTTTTCTGAATGGGTTGTATTCAGAGTGTCGTCCATGTTATTCTCTTGATCCATTTCTCAACCAACAAGAATTTGTAGAATGCATTTATTAATTCTATTGTGGAAGCATGGTTTCTTCAAGTAAGGCAAATTAAAAGAAAACATGGTTAAATCAAATCGTTTTTAAGTATCTCATCAAAGCTAAATATTAAAGTTTGAGAAGTGATATTAATGACAATTCATGTGAGGTATTTATCCCAGGTTATTGTTCGTATGGGATTTGAGGGGTCTTATGATAATAAGATGGAGAAAGAGTTAGAAAGATGTTTAAAGGAACAGGTTGGCAATACTAAGAAACCCTTGTTTTATATTATAGATATTACAGCTTATGAGCCGAATGAAGCTGAAGAAGTTGGTAATTCAGTTGCTGACATGCTAGCAACAAAAGGAA
>JAUWJS010000016.1 GCA_030607575.1 Candidatus Heimdallarchaeota archaeon
AGGTTGCATTGTAGCAGGATCTCTATCACATGATTTGATAGGAGTTCTTGTTTGTAGTCTTTTAGCTAAATCAAAAGTTCCAATTCAATCAATTGATAAGTTTGAATTAAGCAAGAAAGAAGCCCCCTTACTCTTGGAATTAGCTTCTGCAATGATAGAATATCAAGCAGCTTACACATTAAGAAGAGATAGATCTTATACCTTTATTATCAAAGAATCTACAGACAATATACCGATTGAAAGGTATGAACAATTATCCAAAAACACAAAAATAATGGTTCTAACAAACTTTGAAAAACGGTCAAGTACTGAGTTGTATGAACTTGGTCTAGATCCTAATGTCTATTTGGGGCATATTATCCGTGATAATATCTACCTTTCTGCTAATCTTATTATCTGGAGAGATCGTTCAAACCACGTTAGCTTCTTCAGAGTAAGAAGGGTTGAAGGTGAAAAATACATAGGAACTTGCTCCTGCCTTTTAGGTGACGGAAAACAAATGATAAAAGATTTCTTCAAACCATTGTTTTTAACATCTGCAACGATAGACACTAATGGTTCAAAAGGTTCTGGACAAAATAGAATTGTAGCAAATGTAAAAGAAGTTAGTAACGATTTAGATCAGTTGCTTAGAAAATAAGCTACTTTTATTTTTTCTTTAAAACTCCAAAACCATCACATAAACTGAATTTAATCATGCACTCTCCAGTTTTTGTAACGTAAAATTTACAGTATCCTCCCATTATAGGCTCGTATTTTTCACAGTCAGCACCTGAATCGTTTTCTTCTGATTTTTTTTTGCTTGGAGGGAGTGGGATATCTGCCATGATACGCACCTATAGAAATATGACTTTGTTCAATATATAATATTTTCTTAATGTTTGAATCACCCAGTTAGATATTTGGTGTTTATTCTTTCACAGTTAGGACAAAATTCATCGTCTATACTTAAAGGTGTTTCACACCCAGTACAATTGAATGGTTTTTCATCCTTTTCTTTTGCTTCTTTTTTTTCTGAATTTGTGTCGCTAAACATTTTTCTAATAATACTTTAGAACTAACAGATTAATAATTATTACGGGAAGGTAATTGGTGTTAATTGCAATATTTTTAACATAGACACAATGCTTATTATATGCTTTGAACCTCATTACCTTTAAGATAGATAAAGAATCTGGCGATATTAAAATGATAAAATTAATTGTAAGAATAGATAGTATATTAGATTCAGAGCCAGAATATATGTTAATTAATTCTGCTTTAGCCCATAAATACGATATTTTACCAGGGCAACTAATTGAGATTTCTCCTTATAATATAGGATTAAAAGTAAATACTAGTGACAAATATCCCGAAAACACTGTTGGAATATCTGGAAAAATAGCAAAAGAACATGGTATTCAGAAAGGTAATGAAATAGTTCTAAAAGAACTAACCACTGAGAATTTAATTCATCTGATCCATAAAAAAATGAATGGAGAGGTTCTTCAAGAGGAAGAAATAGATGCAATTTTTGAATCAATTGATAAGAATCTAATGCATCCAACACAAATTGCCGTACTGATGTCATTATTTCAAGTTCAAGGTTTAACTTTAGAAGAAACAACATCAGTTGCTAAAGCAATAATCAATAATTCAGAAATTCTGAATATCAAGAAAAAACCTGTAGTTGACAAACATAGTATTGGAGGAATTGCAGGCAATAGAATAACACCTATTATGGTACCTATATTAGCAGCATCGGGACTAACAATTCCAAAAGTGTCAACAAGAGCAATTACATCTCCAGCAGGAACAATAGATGCTGTTGAATTGCTTATGCCTTGTGAATTAACGCTAGAAGAAATGACAGAAGTGGTTGATACCACAGGGGGTTGTATAGTTAGTGGTGAAACCGTAGGTTTAGCAGATGTATCAGATAAGATTATTGCTGTCCTTGAAAAGGTAAAAATCGATCCCAAGGAATTTATGGTTGCTAGTATTATTGCCAAAAAAATAGCTGCTGGTTCCGAGTATGTTCTTATTGATTTACCAACAGGTAAAGGAGCTAAAGTAGTTCACAGAGAAAATGCACAACAGGTTGGTAGTCTATTCATTTCGTTAGCTTATGCTTTAAAAATCAAACTTGATTGTATAATCAGTCCTGGAGACCGACCTATTGGAAGTATGATTGGACCAGCATTAGAAGCAAAAGATGCTCTTCAAATTTTAACAGATCAAGGTGGAAGTGCTGATCTGATGAGAAAAGCTCTCTCGTTGTCAGGTATAATTCTTGAAGCTCACAATTTGTGTCCTCGAGGATATGGTTTTGAGTATGCAGAAGACATTTTGAGAAGTGGAAAAGCACTACTGAAGTTCAAAGAAATTGTGACAGCTCAGGGAGGAGACGAGAATATAAAAGTAGATGATATCCCACAGGCGCCCTATATTGACACCATAGAAGCGAAGATGGATGGCGTTGTATATGCAATAGATAGTGCGCCTATCTCAACAATAGCTAGACAAGCTGGAGCACCTGCCGATAAAACTGCAGGAGTTGTTCTCGAAGTAAAAAGAGGAGATAGATTCAAAAAAGGTGACGTTCTATTTGAAATACATTCTTCTACTGAAAGTAAACTGACATCTGCTGTTAAATTAGCAACATCAGAATTTGAACCCATTGATATGGAAAAAATGATTTTAGACATAATTAGAGGTCCTAAGGAGTTGTAGGTTAAATCATGAGTAATCTTGCTAGCTTTGAATACCAATATTCTGTGTTTTCTACTTCCCAACCTTTCAATTCAGAAATGGTAGTTGAAATCTTCAAAAGGCAGAAGAAAGATAACGTTCATTTACAGATATTGGATCCAACGTTCATTGTTAGTGAAAAGCAAATCATAGCTGCCTTATATCACACCAAAAAAGCATTTCAAAGAGAGAAAAATATTGCCAGAGATTTCACAACAGAATTTTTGTTGCGACTTTCAGGAAAAAGACAGATATCAAATGCGATAAAGTTTCTTGGAATTAAAGATTCATGCATTAATATAATGATTATTGCTTTTGGTGAGAAGAAAGAAGAAATAGAATATGAATTTGATGTCATTCTAGAAACAATTTCAAAGAATATAGATTTGCAAACAAAGAAGAAACTTCCTATAACGAGTTTAAAGAAACTAGCATTGTATTATAAATGTGAAGAAAATCTAGAAATAATTGAGAAAAAAGCTTTTGAAACAATGGCAGCTGTAGAAATACTCTAAATTAATAGGAAGGTATCCAACTTTTTAGTAGCTGAAATCCTAATTCTCTATATTGTTTAACAATCTCTTCAATTCGTTCCAATTGATCTCTTTCCTTTGAGGGGGAAGAAAATATGATTGGTTTTAATTTATGAACCATCCCTGATAGTGAACCGATACCAGCTGTACTGTAAGCTTTCTTTCCACTTCCAGTTCTTAATTCATAGTCAGGTTCAACTAAGAATTTATTATACCAAAGAGGATGAGCTGACATTATTTTAAATCCTTCAGCTAAAGGATATGAACCGCCTTCCAGAATGTGGTGATTGAACTTCTCAAGAGCAATTTTATTGGGGAGAAATACATTTCTACTAATAATCCCTTTTACATAGGTTTGTATTGTCTCTTCTTGCTCTATAATATGGAAAGGCAAAATAGTTGATACTTCTGTAATAGTTGCATCAATTTTATCTGAGTGATAAATCTTATCTGCAGTATAGATTTTTCCGAGAAGATCCAAAGGTAAACATATACCATTTATTTCAAAAGAGTCTTCTAAATAATTCCCTTTATCCACAGCAAATTCAGCGTAATAGATGCCAGGACCAAAAATGACTGCAATACGTTCATCTGTGAGCTCCTTAAATATTTGAGTTTCATCAGTTAACATCACGATTGTATCTCTTCTCAGATCAAGTACAGGTTTACTCAGAAAAACACCTTTGTTTTGAGTTCCTATTAGTTTAGTCCATGAAGTTATTATTAGCAAAGAATTTAAGTGTCTGGATTCCATTTCTTGTAATCTCATTTGCTTTTTCTTATTCTCTAAAGTAATTATTTCCTCATCAATTCTTTTGAGAACATGTTCTGTTTCAGGTAAACGCCTAGGATATCCCTCATCAGACATAAAAGCTACTAATTCACGTAAAGGAAGATCACCAGTATCAAAATCATAGAAGTTTGCGCCTGAACCATAGTATTGTTTCAAGAGTTGTAAAAGTTCTACTCTCTTGTGAATCTCTTTGTAATCCTTTGAATCTTCAACTTTAAGTGACATTGTACTAACAAACTTCCACGTATTGGTTATAGTATTCACTAATTGTTTAGCTATTTATTCTTTTTGAGATATGTAATGCATTTGGGTATTTTCCAGTTTCTATTAGATATGAGGCAGCCTCTATTGCATAGTTTAAAGAGTCTGTTATAGAGTGAGAATCTAATATTGAATGAATAAAAGCTCCGTTAAAGCAGTCACCTGCTCCAACAAATTTCACTTTGTTTTCAAGATTCTTTGTTTTTAGATTGATTTCTTCATTTCCATAAAAAGAAGCATTATCAGATGTGTGCAGAATAATAGGAACATCTAGAAAACTTGCTAGCTCCCTTGGGGATTTAGAGAAATGCTTTCTTAGAACAGTTAATTCATATTCATTTACAGATAGATATTTTTCTCCTTCGAATTTCTTCAATTGCAATAATATTTTACAAAATTCATCAATTCTTTCAAAACGAGAAATATCTGAAGGGTCAATAAAAATTATTCCTTCATATGATGTTCCAGAACAGGAAGAGAGCATTCCAAGTGGATCAATACCTTCTTCAAGTGAATCTAATATTGATTTATCCTCTAAACTTAGGAGAAGAAAACTTACCCATTCAATAGAAGAGGGGTTCAGTGATACATTACTAATTGGTTTTAAAGGACTTTTTCTGTAGTATCTAATAATTTCTTCGGATAAACATTCTAACGAGAGTTTTCCTCGAATTGAATTGAATTGTACTTCACCATCTTGAAGATTCAGAATTGTTGTATAATTGACCTCCGCATTTTGTATGGTTTTTATCTGAATGGGTATGCCATTATCTTTTATCAAAATCTCAAAAAATGTTGATGAAGGTCCAACATAGGTTACATTTCTCCCTAGTGTAGCTAAAGTTCGACAGAGGTTAAAGCCATTGCCACCAGGTTGGAAGTCCAATCTTGTATCTGAATGATGTGATCCTAGTTCAGGTAATTCTTTGATAAAACCTGTTTTACTAGAGTTTAAAGGTTGAATGTCTATATCAATAAAAGCTGGATCAAAACCACCATAGATCATTGTATCTTTGAGCATTAAATCAAACACCTACATTTTCTCAAGTATATCAATTCCCATTACTTCAAATAAACTTTCCAAACATTTGGTAAATGAAAATACAATAGCAATTCTTGTATCAAGACTGTCTTTGTCTTCAGCTATAAGAACTGGACACGCATCATAGAATTTGTGGAATGCTGATGCTAAAGAGAATGCATAATTCGCAACAAAATCAGGTTTAAGCTGAGTCAGAGCTCTCTTCAAAACAAAAGGTAATTCTTCCATCAAAGATATCATTTTCCACTCTATTTCTTTCTTGATATCAAAATTGATTTGTTTTGCAGACTTGATTATACTATCAGCATCAATCCCCTTCTCAGGAGCTTTTTGAAGAATGTTTAATGCTCTAGCATAAGAATATTGTAGAAAAGGTCCTGTGTTTTCATTTGGATTAACGGCTTTTTTTGCATCAAAAGTTACAGTTTTTTGAGGATCAATTTTGAGTATCGAATAACGAATACTACTTATTGAGACTTTCTTTGCAATATCCTCTTTAATTACAGCTGAATAATCACGGTTTTCAAGAATGGTTTCTATCTCGTTTTTTGCCATTATAAACAATTCATCACAAGTAACATACTCGAATTCACGACCAGCCATTCTCCCTCCAATTAGAGTGACAATTTCATAATCATAATGTAAAATTTTGTCTGCTATTGCATGTTCTCCCAAACCGTACAAAGCTGTTCTCACTGATAATTGTGCCAGTTGTTGATCTTTGCCGATCACATTGATACAATAATCAGCATCAAACTTCTCTAATTTATGAAGATGGTAAGCTATATCCCTACAAGGATAAAGAGCGATACCTTCAGAATTAACTAAAATTAAATCAGGTATTTCATAATTAATGTTATATTTTTCCTTAAATCCTAGTTGAGAAGCTAGCTTATCATTCTCAAGCAAGAGAGCTTGACCATCATGTCTTAGAAAGCCTTTCTTATCCAGTTGAGCAAGTATTTTTCCTACTTCTCCTCCCCAGGAAACTTCAGATTCCCAATCAAAATCATCATGGTAGATATTATAAAGATTCAAAGTTTCCGTATGTCCAGAAAGTGTATCTTGTGTTACTTTCCTAAATTTGTCTACTATTTTTTTATCTTCTCCAGCAAGATAACTAACAAGATATTTATTTGCCAAATCATCTAAATCTTCAATATTTAAATCGAGAAGATTCTTCAGCTGAAGATACAATTCAGAGAGTTTTTCTTTCAACGAATTTTGAACGCGTAATAGCTTCTGTAACTGTTTAAGCATCCTCTCTTTCTGTTGTTGATCAAAACTGGAAGTGTCAAGCTTAGCTTGATAATATTTTAATTCTGCTTTACTTAACTCATATGATGAAGATTCTTTATTAGGTATTAGAGATAATGATTCAAATTCACTTTTAATTTGATAAATTTCTAGAAATGTGTTCATTAAAGCATAGATTTTTCCTATCCAAATATCAATTTTAGTGTCAGGTTTAACTCCATCATTGTTCAATAAGAAATACCCTATAATAACGGGGGCAATTTGACGTCCCAGATCATTAACATAATATCGAAGATTAACTTTAGCTCCCAGAAATCTATAAAGTCGTCCAATAACATCACCTAGAATGGAATTTCGTATATTACCTATATGGAGAGGGCTTATTGGATTAGCAGAAGTATGTTCAACTATAATCCGTTTCTTTTCTTTCAAATTACTTTTTCCATATTTATCCAACGAAATTATCTCAGAAAGAATTAATTTTGCGAATTCATTTTGATTGAAGAAGAGGTTTAGAAACCCGCCCTTCAATTCTAATCTATCAATAATATTCGTCAAAGAGAAATTTTCAATTAGTTCTTTCCCTAGATCCTGTGGCGTTAGAGAGGTTGCTTTGGCAACATTAAAAAGTGGAAAACTAAGATCGCCCAAATTTGAAGAATGTGGTTTAGACCACACTAGCTCAGTAGTAATATCGTGCTTATCTTGAAGAATCTCTTGCAGTTGGTTTTTTATGGAATCATAAATACGAGAATACATGTGAATTACTCCTAGGTTGGTGCAAACTATCTGGGTACTACTTTTACAAAATTCTTTAAAAAATACTTAAACTTTCCCTCCTTTGGTTGTTTTACATAAACTTTTATTTGAAAAATATCCCATGATGTGAAGAGATAAATAAGAGTGCATAAAAAACAGTACAAACTCTCGAAATTGCAGAAAGGGGAAAAAAATGGGTAAAGTACCAAACGTAACTTATAAAGAATTTGAGGAGATTTTGAAAACTGAAAAAAGACCGATTATAGTAGATACATGGGCCGTTTGGTGTGGACCATGCAGATCAATTGAACCATTCTTTGAACTATTATTTGAAAAACATGCAACTTCTGTTAGATTCCTTCGCATGAATATGGACGAGGAATCGATATTTGCTCAAAAGTATATGATTGCCAGTCTTCCTACATTTGTGGTATTCAAGGATGGAAAGCCATTTAATTCTCTTATTGGTGCTAAGAGAGATAAACTAAAAGATTTAGTTGAAAAAACTGCAAAAGGAAAATAATTATGCAGTTAAGTTTTTAGGCTAGTTTTTTTCATAGTTTAGTGTAAGAGAGACTTACGAGTGAAATTATTTGAGCTTTGATAGAAAGAAAATTACCTACCCTTCTGGCATATACGAGTATTTAGCTAGAAAGGCTAATGCAGCAGTAGGGGAGGCTTTCATTACTATTTCATTTCCTGTTCTGGAAATTAAATTCTCAAATGCTAGCATAAAAGGCAGTCAGAAAACTATTGATTGGTTGTTTGAAGAATTAAGTCAAAGAATTGTAAATATTTCAAAGAAGTATAAACTAGATTTAGGACAAAGTGCTCAAAGGAGGGATCTGATGATTGACTATAAAGTTAAAAAGACCTCTCATCAGATTAATATCACAGGTTACCATCATATTCCAATTAAGTCGTTCGGAAATATTCTAGATATAGTTTTGTGGAGTTATATCATTTTCATAACTGGACATACGACAAGTGAAGATAAAGAAGCAAAGAAACTGCATCAAAAGTATTTAGAGAGTTTCGAGGAATTCAAGAAGTACTGGAATCGAATGCCAAGAAAGAAATTACCTTTATTAGATGAGAAAGCTTGTTTTATTTGTGGAAAGGAAGCATTTGCATTAAATTCTTGGATCTACAAATCCAAAGGAACAAGTGTAGAGATTTATACTCCAGTTTGTAAAACACATCGAGATAGACTTATCTAGAAAAAATTCGTTTAAGAAAGTTTATAATTTTGCTCTTTCAATATAGATTAATGTTAGATTTTATAACTCCAGAAAGGAAGAATGAATTATTAATAACACTGCGTGATATTTCAAAAGAATGTAGCTTAAATGCAATCGCTGTTGTAAGTTCTGAAGGACAAGAGGTAGCTTTCTTTGCTGAGAAAAGCACAGATCAGGTGATCATGTCTGCATTAGCGTCTGCTCTCAACTCAGCAGGTCAACAAACTGTAAATCAGATTAAGTGTGGAAATCTGGATCAAGTAATTATTAAAGGATCTGAAGGGTTTGTTATTCTTCTAAATCTTGACCAATTCATTGTTCTTGCAGCATCCAAAGACATTTACACTCTAGCTCTAGCAATGACAGTGCTTGGAAAATATGGAAAAAAAGTATATCAGATTCTTACGACTTAACTCGTTTTTTCCTTGTTATCAACAAATAAATAACACATACTACTAGTGAAATTTCAACTACAATAGGTCCCCAAGAAACTTTTGCTAGAATATGAATTCTCCACGAATGTGTACCAAATGAGGAACGGATTGAAAGAGTGTGTTCTCCAGGAGAAATTGAATATAGTGACGGGTCAAAAATGATTAAATATGTCCCATTACCATAATCTATCTTATCATAATTACGAACAACAATAACATCCCTGTTCTCAACTGTTAAATAAAAATTCCAATTGGTTAAGGGTTTATAATTGTTAGCAGCGCTTATTGTTACTTCTATAGTGTCTTCTCCCCTTACTACTTCCAAACTAGAAATGCTATAAGCAAATTGAAGATTTGATACAACTGCCGTACTCATAATATTGTGAAGCAACTCTTGATTATCTCCAAAGTTTAAAGCAGAGTTCAACACTTTGTAATCCATTTGTAAATTATCATAGAGATATGGAGAATTCAGAAACATTGACAAATCATTTACAGCAACTACTAATGAACCATTATTACTTCTATAGTCAGCATAAACAAAACGATCAAATATAGTGCTATCGGAATCATTTGTCTTTATCACATCAAAAGGAGATAGGATAAATATCTCTTGCAGACTATTAGGATTTGAAGTTAAAAGATGGAAATCTGTAGATAAGTTAATCGTTTCATTGATTAATCCTGTTTGACTATAAGTGATGTTAAGTGCATCAAGAAGGCTATTAAGGCCACCAATATCACTTTCCTTAGAAGGAAAAATTACAATTGCACCACCAGTATAATCTCCTCCTGGATAAATGTAATCCAAAATTGCTGAAGAATCCAAAGAGGAGAAATTATGAAGAAGTGAATTATTATGGTTAATTAAAGCTATAACTTCGTAATCATTGAGATTCAGTTGACTTAGATGGAAAACATTTTCATCTCTTCTTAATATTTCAGGAATCAATCCATAGAATCTAGCTGTATCTAAAAAACTGTTCAGATTTCCATATAACGAGAAAAACGCTTCGTCTCCAACCTCATTACAGTCAAATAATATCCTCCCTTTTCCAACTCTTATGTGAAAGTCAACATCTACAGGATAAGTTTGATTATCGGCTATAAAATCAAGATGACTACTGATGGGTCCAGCATATGGATTCTCTGATGAAACTTCCACGAGAATATCGTATTGACCGATTTCATAGTCTGCTGGTATGTTGCTTAACGTTAGTATCTCTGTTAATGCTGCTGGATACCCAACTCCCAGATGATCAATTTTCTTGTTGATAAACAGATGAATATAGAATGATTGCCTTTCATTTTTGAAAAATACTTGTCTGGTATAGGGTAAATTTGAAGGCCATATAGTTATACTTTGCGGATCTTGTAAGTAGTATCGGGCTGCACTGGCATCTACTAATCCTGATCCTTGATAAACTGGTGGTACAAAGAGACTGATATATTCACCAAAAGGAGATAGATAATCAATTATTAATGACTCTGAAGTTTCAAGAAGTGCAGCTTTTAAAATTGACGGTTTATAATCAGGATAAATTTGCTTTAATAACAAACACAATCCTGACACAACAGCTGTTGAGTAACTTGTCCCCGATACTATGGTTGATCCTTGCAAATTAGTAGAAGTAGTGTTTAACAAAACACCAGGAGCAACTACATCTGGCTTTGACCAGGCATTTTCTAGATCTATGGAGTCAAAAAGAAAATTCTCTGAGCTTACATTGTAATTTTCTGCTATAGGACCAGCACTACTCTCCTCAAATAAAATCTTGTTACTATCTATAGCTCCCACAGTAATAGCTTGCATAGCAATTCCTGGACTTAAAATAGTATATTTATCATTATACCCAAATTCAGTAACTCCACGTGAATTTCCTGCTGCTACACAAACCACAACTCCACTTTTTACTGCGCTATTAACAGCTTCAACCTCTGGAGATTCTTTATTCGAAACTTCTTTTCCTAAAGAGAGATTAATCACATCTGCCCCGTTCTCTACAGCCCAGTCAATTCCTTCTATTAAATCTTCAATTGAACCTGTAGCATCGTAGGAAAGAATTTTACCAACTAGAAATTTGCAGTTAGGGGCAACACCTCGATCATATCCAAATAATCCGTTCCCGCCAATTATCCCGGCAACTTCCGTACCATGATTATTATCATCTTCAACATTAGCATTATTATCAATAAAATTCCAACTGTCTATTATTCGATTTTCACCATCCAAACCTACTTCTAGTGCAGGATGGTCTGTTTTTATTCCTGTATCTAGAATAGCTACTACAGTATCATTTCCGAAAAATCCTAAATCCCAAATTGCTTGAGAATTGATTTTACTATTAAAATCATCAATGTCTCTACTTAAGTTTAAAGAAGTCAAATGAGCATCTAAACTAACTGCCCTAATCTTCGAGTTTTTCCATACTGAAAGTATATTCCCTCTACTAATCTGGTTTAACAAAGCAGCTTTTGAAATTGTTAAAGCAATCCCTTCAAATGTTTCAAAGAATTTGAGGTCTTTTCCCACGATTTCAAGAGAACGAATAGCATCTTTATTTTTAGTCTTTACTAGAATTCTAAAGGAATCATCATTTTTCGATTGAAGAATATCTTCTAAGAGAAAATTCTCTTGAAAGATATCCGATAATTTATTAGCATCATTCGAAAGTTCTAGAAAAGAATCATCAATTGAGTAACTATAGGAAGTATAAGAAAACAAACATAAAGTAATAATTAGAAGACCTGAACATTTTGTAAATAGGAGGGGAATTTGTTTCACATAACATGTTTTGTAATTTAAGTATAAAAATTTAAGGTGAAATGCTTAGTCAAAATCATTGACAGCATCTTCGAGATTGTTGATAATTATATCGGGGCCACTATCTTCTTCCAAATCTCCAAGATCATTCATTGACGTTACACCAGATAGAACTAAGCAAGAATTTATCCCTGCTTTATTAGCTCCGTATATGTCTGTTTCAATTCTATCTCCAAACATTATTGAGAGGTCCTTCTTCGATTTAGCTATTGAGATTGCCGTTTCGTACATTAAAGGAGCAGGTTTTCCAATAATTATTTCGACAGTCCTGTTAGATAATGCTTCAAGCATTGCAATCATTGCTCCTCCCCCTGGGATTAAACCTTTAACTGTTGGAAATGTAAAATCTCCATTTGTTGCTATGAATTGAACATTTTTATAATTTACAAGTATATGAGTTGCTCTCGCTATTTTCGTGTAATTAAAATTTCGATCCATTCCAGTAATAACATAATCAATATTGTCAAAATTCAAATTGAAAATATCTTCTTCATTTTTCTCTTCCCAATTATTGACAACATCCAAACCAGCAAGCAATAGTTCTTGTTTCAAACCCTGCTCCCCAATAACATACACAGATGAGTTTGGGGCTTTTTGTTTAACATATTCAGCAGTTAAAGAGGCTGAAGTTAAAATGTGGTTAATAGGTAAAGAAATTCCCAAATTCATTAGTTTATCTTGGAATTCTTTTCGTGTTTTTGTACTGTTATTAGTCAAAATGAAAATTTGTTTTTTTCTTTTTTCTAGTAAGTGTAAAAAATCAATTGCTCCTAGTAGAGGTGAATCTTCTTTATACAGAACTCCATCTCCATCAAAGAGAAAAGTTTCGAAAATCTCAAACATAAGTATCTTCTAAATATCTATCAAGAGATTATTTAACAGTTTTTGAAAAAGAGGATTCTAGAAAAAAATAGTGGACAATAATCATTAGATAACAAACTTGCACTAATTTCCAAACTTTTTTTATAGACTGGAGATATTGGTTATTCATGTCATATGTTGAGAAAGCTTTCTATAAGTATATCAAAAACATCTTCACTAGCGGATTAAAGCTGCTTTTTAGCAAAGGATATATTTTCTACACTATAGCTTTTCTATTAATCAGTGTAACAACTACTGTTTTCTATCTGCTACGAAAGAATGTTTTTGGGGAATCTAATGTACCAATAATGATAGCTGGTAATGTACTTATAGCAATAGAATTGTCTTTTGCAATTACTTATGTATTGTTCGGACTATTTTTCTCAAAATATCCTTGGAAATATTGGGTTCCCCCAGCATTTGTAACAGCTGCAGGTGGAGCTGCTTTGATTTACTTTGTTCCTGTTATATCCCCCTATATAGCAGCAATTTGCTATTTTAGCTGGATAGTTGTATCTATGTTTCTTACTTTTTCAGTCTCAAGAAATTTCTGGGGGAGTAAGGTTTTAGGGAGTATAATGTTCCTTGGAAAACAAGCAGATGAAGGAACAATCATATTCAGTGGAATTGTGTTTTTCTTCTCCTTAGTAAATACAGTTTTGGCTGGTTATGTTATTTATGATTCAATTGTTAGGTTCATAGCGGTGGATCCTATAACATCTGAAGCCATAATTAGTTTTGTTTTTGTTTTGGTATCCGTTTTATTTGCACTAATAGCTGTTTTACTTGTAAACTTGATCATTTTTGTATGGGGTAAAAGAGATGATGTCTTTTACACAATTTTAGCTTTCTTCTACGTATTCTCCTCATTTACCCTCTGGAAATATGCCTTTTACACATTCCAATCTAGAGGGGAAGTAGATATTGTTCCTTATGACAATGTAGGTAGTATAATAATGGCTCTTTTCCTGATCTTCTATACAGTTTCAAGTTATGGGAGAAAAGTAAGAAAAGTGGAGAAAATAAAATCTCAGGAAATTGTTCTATTAATAGACGAAACATCTGAAGATACTGATATTAGTATAACTGAACTTGAAGAAGAGTGGAAATTTCTGAAAATTCCTAAATTTTTGGGTCCTTTAGGTGTATTAATGACTATAATGGGATTGGTGTTAGGATATCATGTTACCATCCTTCAATTTATTTTAGAAGAGGACCTCTTTACTAGTACATTTTTCTCGGTTAATGATTTAGCGGGTCTAAAAGACAAAATAGCTATTGTCCTTCTTCCACTACTCATGTTATTCTTCTTACTAAGCTACAAATGGTCCTCAGGATTTCGCAAATACTCTTCACCTGAACTTTATCGATTTGAATTCCTACCTTCATTTGAAGAACTTGAAGATAGATTAGAAAGAATCAAACGTGGAGAAGATTCATGGAAGGATTATGCAAATATGTTAGTAAAAGAGGGAATTAAGTTTGGTGCCAAATCTGCAGCACAAAAAATCTTTATCTCCCCTACAAAGAAAATTGCAGGTGCAATTGGAGGAGCTTTCTCAAAAACTAAATCAGGAGTTTCTAGAGTTTTCAGAAGAAAACCGAAAGAGAAAAATGAGGATGAGAAAAATGAAGAAGAAGAATCCTAGTTTTTCTTATTTAATCCTTCTTTAATTTCAAGACTTGATAAAAATTCAACGAAAAATTTCTGTACTTTTTTCCGTACACCTTCATAGAATTTGAATGATCCAACAACCTCATGACCTCCACCTTCTACATCTGCTTCAGGTATCTTATTTTGCATTAGTTTCACTGCATCTGGAAAATTGATTGCTAATCCTTTTGATCGTAAAATAATGAAATCTGGACCTTCCCCTAGCGTAACAACAGCTTTATTCGGATTTTCATCACAATAATGATCAAATATCATCCCGGTTAGTTTTCCAGGATTTGGAAAAGTAAACCTGTGTGTATACAGTTCTACATCTATTGTTACTAGTAGTACGCCATTTTCTAGCTCCTTAAGTTTGCTATGTGGAAGAGCATTTTTATACGCTTTATTCATCATTTCTCTTGTTTCTCTTCCAATTAGAGTGTACATCTTTGTATGCCACTCTACTGGAGTATTAACACCAAAAAGAATTTTCAGAAGATTTTGCCCTTCCGAAAATCTTAGTTGATATACTTCATAGTCTACTGCGATGCCAATTTTCTTCAGATCATCTATTGTATAATCCTTGGATTCAGCTAGCTTGATGTATTGCTCCAGTTCTTTTCCTTCAACTCTATCCATCAACCCAGCAATTGCTGGTAGATGCAATAAATCATCGTGGATATCAGAGCAGATCATCCTAGCCAACTCATAACCCAACATACCAGCAGATAGTTCATAACCTCCACCGACGAAATATGGATTTACATGTATATCTACTAAATCTTTGATTTCTTTATCAGGAAAATGGTGATCTATTACAATTACTTCTAAATCAAGAGATTTAATTTGTAAATAAGGAAAAAGCGATTCAGTACTCGATCCAAAATCTAAGCATACGAATAAAGGTAACTTGTCACCAAATCTTTCCTGATCAGCTAAAGCAAAGTTAAGATCTTTTGTAACATCAATATCATCATAGAATGGTGGTTTATTGGGTAATCGTTTCAATCTCATCCTTATTGTATCAGCATCATATCCCTCTTTTTCCATCAAGTTTCTGATAGCCATCTTGACTGCAAATCCTGCAACTGTACCATCAGCATCAGCATGATTTCGTATGATTATGGGTTGACCTGTGTAAATGGCTTTTCTTATACGTTTAGCAGCTTTAGTTAGGTCTGGTCTAAGTTTTTCTAGAAGCTCACTTTTAATCGAAAAATCTATTTTTTGAGGAGTAGCTTTTTTATCTATGGCTTTCTCGATTTCTTTCACTAAAATAGTGCTCTCAGCTGCTTCCAAAGCTTCCATGTCTTTTATTTCAATTTGTAAAATATCTCTGTGCTTATTTATTTCTCCGAAAATTGCTACAACCATATCTTCTTCTATTTCTGGAAATGCTCTTTCTCCAGGTTTAATGAATGCAGCACCATTAATTGAGCCAGTTTGATCAGCAAGTGTAAAACGAGTTGGTCCCGATGTTTGTAGAACAGATACAACTTGTGCATTAAGAGAGATAAAGGACCCTTCCATGTCTTGATTCAGGTTATTAATTTGGAGTTTTCTTACTCTTCCTCGTAAAGATTCTGTTGAATAATCATCTATATTCAGAGGAATACCAAAAAGCTTTCCTTGATCATTTATGAAATTAACTTTAACAATCACTTCCTCCCCAATATCCCATGCATAGTCTTGTGTTACATCTTTTGTTCTTATTAGAACATTCAAATCCGGAGCAATTTGAACAAAAACACCTATTTTTTTCACTGCATCAACTCTAGAAAGAAGCAACATTCCTTTTCTGACTAGTCGGGAATCAATAGGGGGTTTTAAACTATAAACAACTGGAACTTTCTTTTCCTCACAACTACTACATAAGCCAGAAGATGTTTGTTCTTTTATTATTTTCTTACAATTTGAACATAATTGAACTGTTTGGTTCCCTCCACATGTTGGACACTTTTCACGTAGAATAATCTTTCCTGTTCCTTCACACTTCTCACAAGCTTGTCCTTCTTTAGTTTCACCTAGTGTGAAGGTGGTTTTACCTATACCTAAACACGATGGGCAAGTCATTTTTTCCTTAATAATCTTTCCTCGACCTTTACAAGTTGGACATTTTGAACTCAAGATTTTTACACCTATACTTATTATAGACTAACGAAACAAAAATTCAATATTCAAAAAAATTATGTTGTAAGAGATTAATCTGGAATTAAGGCTATTTCACTGAAATTAAGTAATCTAGTGAATATTAGATTGGTTATTTCTAATTTTAGTTTTTCTGAACTATCTTCAAATCTTTCTGCAGCACTGTAGATTTTCATTGAAAGATCTGCATCACCAAAAACATAATGTACATAGAAAGCTAAATCGCGAGTTCCTGCATCATCAGAATCTTCACATGAACATACATGAGCTTTGATTATTTCAGGATCTAGGTCCAATATGCACTCATATAATTCTTCTAATGTTGAACTGGAACAAAGAACACCTAGTGTATCAGGTGAAATAAATTTGAACCTTTCATTTTGTCCTTCTTCACCACTAGCCATTTTAGCCAGTACTTTAAGTGTAGTTAAATCCACAGCTTTCTACCTCTTTGCTTGTTTAAATTATCATCATTGGAGTTAGTTGTTGTAATAATCGTTTAATATTGTGTTCCAGAAGACCTCTGTTTTCTTCTTTGGTAGTTATAATTACTGCGTAATATTCATCACCAATTGGACGAAGATAAACAAAATGATCCTTTTCTTCAATTGTAACACTCATCAGAGTAAATTCTTTCATTAATTGTTGGAGTGATTCCTTTGCTAGAGAAAGCATCTTTTCGCTTAACCATTGAATAACAAGTCTTTCAAATTTTTGGGATGATTCTGCCAATAATAAAGCATCTTTAGCATAAATAATTGAACAACCTAACACGCCTTCTGTATTTGATTCAAATTCATGTAGTATTTTTTCTATTTCTTGTCCAGATAGACTCATCTTATCCACCAGTATCTTTGGGTAATAGTATTTCTAATAGTATATCAATCTTATCTTTATTTTCGAATGTTCATCCAGTGATAGAATGTGGATTTAATATATAAACTCACTATTTAGAAAAAAACTTCTTGTTGAAGTAGAATTTTGAAATTTCTATAACATTCTCTCAACAAACATAGAAATTCTACTCATGTGAGGAGACATAGATTCTAATTCATCTCGAAAACTACTTAAAACAATAGATTTTGAGGTTTGCTTCTTATTAGTATAAACCAAAACCCAGTATAATTCATCTTCCACTGTAATTGATTTAATTAGATTTTCTGAAGATTCAAGATCGACGCTAAGTTCTGAAGGATTTGCTATAATATATTTTATTACAGGATATATATCGGAAAATATTCGTCTACTAAAAACAAATGAAAAAAGTTGATCATCCTTTGCGACTGCAAATAAACTTGAAATTAGTCTTTTATACCCCAAGAAGAAATTTGTTAAAGATTTCTTAATACTATTAATTGTATCCATACTCATTTTTTCTTCGTCAGTTAGAACCTCTACGTAGAATTCTTCCATCTTGACTGTTGGGATAGAAATTTCAGGAATTGGTAAAGATTCTTCTGTAATTACTTCATTACCAGAAGTTTCCTCTGGTTTTTTCTGACCTTTTCTTCTAATTTCTGCAACTAAATCTAAAGGTATAATTGTATCCCCAATATCAAACAAAGAAGAAATTTCACTAATAGATTTATTTTCTGTCAATATTTCATACCTAAGAGAAATATTCTGTATAAGTGTGCTTTCAATTTCCTTGCTTAGGGTTTCCTTAGTGATAATAACAAGTAATTTTCCATCATGAAGTTCTGCAAAAAGAAATTTGCTAGTGCCAAAATCTATTGTTATAACCTTTTCATTACCCATAGCATAAGTATAGCTGTAAAGTGCTGATATGAATCCGAATACTAATACATCATCAATATTCAAGAAATCCGTGAATTTTTCAGTAAATACACTAATTCCTTGATCTATAACTTGAATTGAGAAAATCTTCTCTTTGTACTTGGAAATATCAACATTCATCTGATAGAATTATAGTAAAAGGATTTTTATTCTTATTGTTGTTTTTCGCTAAAAAAATCAGCGATTTTTGATTGGGAATAGAAAGGAAGTCCAACAGATTCTAAATTTCTTTGAATGTAATCCTGTGTGGATGAGAACAAGTAAACATTCCTCACCCATATTTTTTCTAAGTCTTTATTATCTGGAAAACTTCGATTTTTTCTCCAATTCTTTCTTCTGTTTTTATAAATTCCATAATCTTTTAAGAGAACCAGATATCCTATGAAAGTAACCTTCTTTGAAACATGAGTGAATTTCTTTCTTTCTAGTTCTCGTAAAATCAAAATTCTTAGATATTCATTTAGTTGTTCTAGAAACTTATCTTCATTTCCCGCTGTTACTTTGTTGTAGTGTTTTGCTTCAAAAACAATATAATATGTTTTATCTCTAATAGATCTTTTAGCTAGTATATCTATTCTCTTATTCTCAATCCTTCTCTCTTCCCAAACCTCAAAACTATTATTGTGTAGAAAATGCGCTATTGAACTCTGAGCTACCCTCCATTCTTCAGTAGTATCTTCATAATATAGATTCATATAGAGTTTTCCCATTCTTCAAATCGTGCAGCTGTTTTATAATCTTTATTCTTTATAGCAATGTCTTTTGCTTTGTGAAAACAATCTTTAGCTTCATTCTTAAGTTTCAATTCTTCATAGAGTATCCCTAGATTCGCCCAAGAAATGGCTTTGTTTGGTTCAATATCTATAGCTGTTTGATAAGCTTCAATTGCTTCATCGTATCTCTTTAATTCTTTCAAAACATTACCTAAATTGTTTAAAGCTGCATGATCTTCAGGATTTAACTCCAATACTTTGTTGTATGTTTCTTCAGCTTTTTTGTAAAGTGCTAATTCTTGATATGCTAGTCCAAGATTAAACTGTATCCTAGAATCATCTGGATCAAAAGATATTACTTTTCTGAAAGCTTCACTTGCACCAAGATAGTCTTTAGCTCTCATAAGAAGATCACCTATTTTATTCCAAAGAGTAGTTTCATCCCAAGGGAGATAAGAAGATACCATCTTAAGAATGCGAACTAATCGCTTATCATCATGAAGCACAGTCAAAATTGAAGTAATTTTCTGAAGATACTTTTGAACTTCTTTTCCAGACATTAGTAATTCTTCATAGATGCTTATGGCTTCATCCACCCTACCCATTCTTTCATAAACCAAAGCCAAATTCTCCAATATTCCTTCATTCTCAGGAAATTTTGACACACCGATCTGGAGTATTTCCAGAGAATTATCATATTTTTTTCTACCAATTAGCCCGGTTACAAATCGAACAATGGCTTCAGCTGAAGACATCAATTGAATTTGCTTAATAAAATATTCATATTCTCCCATAGATTCAATAGTTGCTATAGCTTTTCCAGCTAAAGTCCAGCACTCTAAACATGCTGGATCCAGTGTTAAAGCAGTCTTAATAGCTTTGATTGCTTGTTCATCTTTATGCTGAGCAAAGAAGCAATCAGCTAATTCATTCCAGTACTCAGGTATATCATTTTTAATCTGAAGTGCTTTCTTGAAATATTCTTCAGCAATGAGGTAATGTTTACCCTCAAATGCTGCTTTTCCTGTGAAAAATAATATTACATGGCTATCTGGTTGTTTAAGAACCACGCTTGAAAAGAGAATGAAAGCTTCATCAGTATTATTATTTGCTAAAGCTTCTTGCCCATTAACAAAGTCTTTGTTTGAGTATAATTCCCTTAATTCGTGCTCAAATTGTTGTTTCAATTCAGTTGATGTCTGTGCTCTTTGAGTTAGAGATTTCAAAGATTTTGGCAGGGGATAAGCAGTTGAAATATTCAATATCCTATATGCATCTGATGTTGAATCTTTTTTCTCATTGTTTGAATGTTCTATAAACTCTGGACGAAGCCTAAGATAACAATCCATTGCTTCTTTATGTTTACCTTGAAGCATGTATATTGACATCAAGTTTGCCCAAGCAAATTGGTTGTCTGGATTGTAATTAGATAATTTACTATAAATTTCAATTGCCATATCATATTCTTTAATTTCAGTTAAAAGATTAGCTAGTATAATAACTTCATCTTCACGATCATAAGGTAGTTTAGAGAGTTCTTTTTTCAATACTTTCTTTATTAAATCAAAATTGTCTGTAAACTCTTTAAGAAAAATGTCATCCTCGAATTTGAATAGACTTGAAGTAATTTCACCCGGAGGATAACTTGCGTATATTTTACTTGTTGAATGTACAATTTCAGAAGCTATAGTCTCCAATAGAAGGGTAGTATTTTTCAACATTTCATCTATTGGTCTAATATTTTCTTGTGTCATTTAGATTCACAAACCAGACTATTTGCTTTACCCCCTAAGTCGTAAATGACCCCAACCAGAGGTTTGTATTAGTTTTTAACTAATCTCTTTGAAATAGCTCTTCATTACCCGTTGTATTTAAACATTGCTAGTTAAACTTTGATTACTAGTCTAGTTTCAATAATATAATTCACATGGGTATTTATTAATATAGTCTTCTAAAAAAATGTAATTCGTGCAAAAAAAACGAATTTCCAACTATTTCTTAATCATCTGTTTTACATTTTCTCTACTCATGCAATAAAGCTTATATGGACTCTCATAAACAAAACAAAGACACTTATGAGTAATCGAAGAGAGAGTGAAACTGAGATAGATGATTATATTTTTTGTTCCAAATGTGGGAAAATCATACCATCCAATGCAAACGATGGAATCTGTACTAAATGTGATACACCTCTCAATCAACCAGTGGTTCATAAGCGATTAAATGCGAATAAAGTGTGGGAAGAGTATTTTCCATATATTGAAGTCAGACCGCTTCAAAATCAGATTATAGAGAGTATTTCTGAAGAGAACAACAGTCAAAAACATATAATTATTCAAGCTGCTAACGGTGTAGGTAAAACGATCGCTGTCTTAGCAGCTTTATTACCAATCTGCATAAAGAAAAAGAAAACTATAGTTTACTGTTGCAGAACTCATCAACAAATGAGCAGGGTGATAGAAGAACTAAAGATGATTAAACAGCTTAAACCTATTTCAGGAATAGCTCTAAGAGGGAGAAAAGAATTATGTTTACACCCGATTATTCAGAAGTTTGCATTAGATTCTGCAAATGCTGCAGATATTTGTAGATATCTAAAAAAAGAGAATAGATGCAAATATTTCTCTAATATTGCTAAAGCAGATATTAAAACTAAAATAGAAAAAATAACAAAAAAGCAAGTTCTAGATAGTTTAGAGATATTTGAAATTGGAAAATCCCTTGAAGTATGCCCATTTGAAATTACTAAGAAAGTGATACCAAACGTAAATGTTGTAGCAGCTAGTTATCAACATATTTTCAATCCAGGAGTACAAGCGAATTTTCTACTGAATTTGGATAAAGAATTAAAGAGCATCATATTAGTAATTGATGAAGCCCATAATTTACCTTCAACAGCTGTTGATATCAGCAGTAATAGCTTATCAAACTTTAGCATTGATAATGCTAAATCAGAAGCGATAAAATACAAGATGGGTGAAATTTATGACCTACTAGATGCTTTATCTTTAATATTGCTTGATGAAAGTTCTTCTTTAGAAATAAATGAAGAAATGGTTTTCAATCCTACTAATTTTATTAAAAAAGTAGAGAAAAGTGCTGATCAAAAAATTGATGAACAGTTCTTAAAATCGCTTGACAGGCTTGCTGATTTTGTCAAAGAAATGCAAGCTAAACAGAATAAAGCTCCTCTTTCTTACGCATCTGCAGTTGTATCCTATCTCAATCAGCTTCTTGAAACAAAAACAAGAGATGACTTTGCTCATTTCATATTGAAAACAGAATCAAAAACTGGAAACATAAGCTCAAAACTATTATCATTGTCACTTGACCCTAGATTAATAACAAGAGATATTCTAGATAGTGTATATATGTCGATTTCCTTATCAGGAACTTTAGATCCAATAGAAGCCTATGCTTCACTGATTGGGCTTCAACTTGAAAATTTAAAGAGTCTTAGTTTACCGTCTCCTTACAGGAAAGAAAACCATGTTACTCTGGTTGTTGATAAGATTTCATCAAAACTAGAAGATCGAATTCCTGCTACATTTTTGAAAATGCTGGAAGTAATTACAGAAACAGTTGAGTCAACACCAAAAAATGTAGGTATTTTCTGTGCAAGTTATGTCATTATGAGAAGTATCCTTGAAACAGGTCTAGAAAGAGCTATATCAAAACCTCTTTTCATTGCTCATCAGGGAATGTCGTCTCGAGAAAACGATAAATTAATTCAGGATTTTAAGAATGAATCCAAGAAGAAAGGGGGTGTGTTAATATCTGTTTTAGGTGGCAGATCATCTGAAGGAAGTGACTATCCAGGAAGTGAAATGCAGAGTGTAATTATTGTAGGCATTCCTTATGCAAGACCAACTCCTACGGTCAAAGCCAGCATAGATTATTTGGAAAAGCAATTTCCAACCAAGGGTAGAGAGTTTGGTTATAATATCCCTGCAATTACAAGAGCGGCTCAAGCAGCAGGTAGACCAATTAGAAGTTTGGAAGATTACGCAGTAATCATGTTACTTGACTATCGTTTTGCTAGACATTATTACAAAAAACATCTCCCTGTATGGTTAAAGGATAACTTGTATCTAGTACAACCAGAAAAGGAAATTTTGCAATCTAAAATTAAACAATTTTATCAATATCATGGAGATTAGTATCTCATCTTTTGGGAAATTGAGAAACTATTTTAAGACTTATAATCAAACAGCAGATATGAAGATCATTTATGAAATAAAAAACACAAGTGAGTTTCTCAATCAATTAAATCTGATTGCTCAGAAATATGGAGCACGTGTCTCAAAACAAGATGAAGGACCGGGTCATTTTATTTTCATCAAATCCAAACTTAAAATTGCTGGAAAACTGAGAGACAACAAACAATTTGCTTATGTTTGGGGAGCTACTGAGGAAGATCTTTCTTTCTTGAATTCTTTCTGGGGAGAACCAAATCAAGTTATAGAACTAAAAATGACACCTCTTGAATTTGCATCCGAATTAATGGAAATTCCACAAGCAGAAGCACTTACTGTTGAGGAAATAATGAAGATAATGAAGATAACTGAAAGAGATTTTAAGCAATACTCAAGATATATTAAAATGGCTTCAAGAAAATCTGATATCTCCAAAGATGTAAAACGAGCAAATACGATTTTAGAACATCTGTAGAAAACCAGATTTGGTTTAGACGATACATATTTATTTAGTATAATCTGTATGTATAAGATATGATTAGAAAAAAACAAATTATCTTTATAGCAATTTTGTCGCTACTATTACTAGCATTTGTTCCATTTAGTGCAAATCAACAAGTACTTGTTGCTTCAAATTTTGCTGATAATCTAGATAGTATTACTTTAGATGCTATTACAACAGAAACATTTTCAGGAATAACAAATATTACTACTTTTGTAGGACCAGATAATGCTCATGAAATTGTAATAAATTCTATTAAGAATGCACAATCAACCTTCTATCTTGAAGTCTATACATTGTCAAGTGAATCTTTAGTAAATGAGCTTATTGCAGCTCATGTCAGAGGAGTTACAGTTATTGTACAACTTTCAGATGACCGTGTTAACAGCTATGAAGATGAATATACCGAAGAAGCTGCGTGGAGACTAGATAATGCAGGAATTGATGTTTACTGGACAAGTAGTTCTTTCACTTTCACACACGCTAAATTCTGGATTGTTGATAGTCAAGAAGTTTATGTATACTCTGGAAACTGGGCTCCTTCTAGTATGCCTGAATCTCCTGAAGCAAGAACTAATAGAGAGATGGGATTTATTTTCAATGATACTGCAATTGCATCATACTTTGAAGACGTCTTCATTGATGATGGGTTGATTTCTACTGCATACGATTCTGCAATTGGACATACTGGAAATCTTCAAGCTCCTGAAACTAGTGGAACTTATGAACAGCCATTTTCTCCATCTACCTTCGTTGAGTATGCTGAAGTAACACCTATTTTTTCTCCAGATAACAGTTTTGAATTACTTTCTAACTTAATTCAATCAGCAACTACTAGTATCGATTTAGAACTTCAATATATCAAGTTTGATTGTGATTTACTCTATGATGTTATTGATGCCGCTCTAAGAGGGGTTTCAATAAGAGTTCTAATACCAGAACCAGACTCATCAACCGGAAATGTCACAGAAACTTTGATCAACAGTGGTGTTCAAGTTAAGTTTTTCAAAGGGATGTATGATCATAACAAATATGTTTCTGTTGATGGTGAAACTGTTCAAGTTTCAAGTATCAACTGGTCTAACAATTCAATTGAAAATAACAGAGAAGCAGGAGCTATAGTAAAAAATGCTAATGTTGCAGCATATTTCAAAACAGTATTTGATTATGATTGGGCTAATAGTGAAACACCTGTTGGTTTTGCAGCTCCAGTAGCGTTAGTATCTCCAAAGGTAGGAGGAATAGCATCAGGAAGCTTCTTGTTCCAGGCATCATTTGCAATCAATACATACACCTCTGGAGAACTTTTCATTGATGGTACATCTGTTCATATCTGGAGTAATCCAACTGGAATAGTCAGTACTAGCATCAACACTGATACATATAGCGATGGTATCCACAATATCAAAATTGTAGGAACTCCTACTGTGGGAGATCCAATTGAAGTTGTTAAGAAGATTAACATAATCAATGAAGTAGGATGGAAACTATTCATCACTGAAATCAGATATGATGCTGACGATGAACCTGAAGGGGAATTTGTTGAGATTTATAATGCATTTGA
>JAUWJS010000145.1 GCA_030607575.1 Candidatus Heimdallarchaeota archaeon
CTACTTGATCCATTTTCAATGCTTTCACTAGAAATGTAGAGAGTATTGTTCCTATTGCTCCGCTCCCACTAAATGATTGTATCAAAGGTTTTCCTTTTAGATCCAAATTATTTATTTCATTTATTCTATTCACTTATTTCACCTTTGTTTTCTTTTTCTTAATGTAATCGTAATTGCTGTAAAGATTCCAAGAGCCACAACAGAGCTGATTACTCTATAACTTGATTCTTCTACTGACCCATTTGCTTCAGTTGATATATTGAATCCAGCCAAATTCAGGAACTCAATGGCTTCAGAGATACTGTATGGATAGGTTGTTACACTTGGATTATAATAATCTGTATAATAACGAGAAACTGGTGAATCAGTTACATTATACTTTCCTTCATGAAAAGCATTATTTAGAAATGTTTTATGGACTAAGAATGATAATGCTTTACGAATTGCTAAGGCTTTTGACACGCCTATCTCATTGGTTGGTACATAGTTATTAGTTCCGCCAAAGACAGCATTCTCTAAATTGAATGCTATGAATATTAATGAGTTTTCTACTTTATAATCAACCCTGAAGTTATCATCAGGTATTGCCATTTCCATTCCGGGATCCTTCCCAAAATCAGCTAAGTCTATCCTGCCTCCTTCTTGTAATTCTAAATTCATTGAGTAACTATCAGCATAAGTTTGAGCTTCAATGGTTTCAAAAACTAGGTTTGTAGTCTTACCGGGATCTACTCCTATTCCATGCCAACTATCAAATCTTTCTAAGAAAGCTGTAAGATCTATTTGACTCTCCGTTGCGTTATATTTGTATTTACCTGTTCCAAACGGATTTTCTCTATACTTAATCCATCTCCCTGATTCAACTACTTCTTCTATTGTGCTCTCAACATCCAAATAGTATTCAGGGTAAGCATAAACTGACAGATCTTCTAGTGCAAAAGCATAAGGTTCTCTTTGTATTGTTTCTGGAGATGAATCAATGTGAACTGCAACTGTTGTACCATTATATACCTCATAAGAATCTATCCATTCATAGATTTGATAATCTAAGTTCGCATGTATGCTTCTGATTAGATCTAAAGTAAAAATAACATCATCAACTGAAAGTTCTTCACTAGTAAAAATTCCATCCACATCTGGTTGCCACTGAACATTATCTCTTACATGAAGCAACAAAGTTGTTTGATTAAGATATTCCCAACTATCTATCAACCCATATTTTGTAGGAGCTCCTTTTTCATCCAGATGAATTAGTTTGTCCATGATAAGAGATACAAGTAATTTCTCCCCAGCTTCTCTCATTGTTAATGGGCTTAAATCAAACCATCCGCCAATACCCAATTTTAATTCAGCAACTGATTCTTGATTGCTATGTAGCCCATTAAAGGACATGTAAGGTAGGCTATCAGATATCCCCCACTTACTCGTAAACCCTTCTATGTTATCCCAATAAGCAAATGTTCTTGCTGGAGTAAAAATGGGTATCATTGGAACTACATTATCCATCAGATGTTCTTGTAATGTTAGGAAAAGATTTTTTCTTGCATAGAAATCCATTTCTTGAGTTATATTATTGATTAAATTAAGCGTAGTACCATTATCCATTGCATTTTGAAAATTGAAAACGTTTAAACTTGCACCCTCCTTAAATAGAAATTCCAAATGGGGAGCATTTTGACCCTCAATCTCAATTATTGCCATTTCATATTCTTTCGATCCGATAACCTGATCTAAAAATGTTGAATACTCCATCTGATAATCGGTAACTAAAATACCTACTTCTTTGATATCTTGAACGATAGATTGAGCATAATCTGTGTAAAATAATTTTTCTGTTCCTTTTGTATAATACCTAAGCGTTGAATTAAACATATCGCTTTGAGGACCAGGACGAGGTCCAAACATCATTACAGCGAATATTGAAGTAATGACTAAAATACCAATTAATATGTAAACAATAGCTTTGTTGAACGGTTTCACAGGTTTACTCATTATCTCAACCAATATATCTTTTGTAAAAATGTTTATTAAATTATTTCTTTGGCAACATCTCTCCAGAATAGAACTTTTTCCTACCAACTCTCATAGCATTTAATATAACCAATAACGAAGCTCCCATATCGCCAATTAGCACAGCTAACCAAAGCAAATTCTCTCCTAGAAATGTCCCAAGGGCAGCTGTTGTCGCACTAACTAAAACAAGAACAAAAAATGAGAATTTGATAAACAATGATAAGTAGATATTAATTTGAATAATTCTCTTAGTTTCTTTACTTAGTTTGAATAAATAGGGGAGACTGAATAAATTATCTGAGGAAAGCACAATATCAGCTGTTTCTATAGCAATTGCAGTTCCTGCTGCCCCCATTGCAATACCAACATCTGAAAGAGCTAAAGCGGGTGAATCATTTATTCCATCACCAACCATAACCACTGTTTGATCTTTTTCTTTAAGATTTTTGATAAACTGCATCTTATGTTCTGGCAGCAGTTCTGCTTCATAATTAATATCTAATTCTTCAGCAATTTTTGAAGCTACTTCTTCATTATCACCAGTGAGCATTACAATATTTTTAACTCCAAGTTTTTTTAGTGACTTGACAGCTTCTTTGGTTTCACTTCTCAACTCATCAGACATGTGAATATGAGCTAAGATTGTTTTATTGTCTAAAACATAACTAACAATACTCTCAGTTTCTTCACAGTGTAAATCACAAGATTCTAAACCTATGATGCTATCAACAAGCGATTCATTTCCTAGATAGTAAGTTACCTTCTTTCTTGTTCCTTTGATTCCCATCCCAGGCATTATTTCAACATCTTTGTATCCAAACAATCTTGAATTGTTTTCTTTTCCCAGATTTATTATTGCTTCTGCAATTTTATGTTCTGAATGATATTCTAAACCATATGCTATTTCTATAATTTCCTTCTCAGTATAACCTTCTAAAGCTTCAACTTTGTAAGCTTTTAGTTTTCCAGTTGATAATGTGCCAGTTTTATCCAATGCTAGTGTGTCTAAGTCAGATATAGCTTCGAGATATTTACCTCCCTTTATTAAAACACCCCTTTTTGAAGCTCTAGTTATTGCAGTCACCACAGTTATTGGTGTCGATAGCACTAAAGCACAAGGACATGAGATCACCAGAATTACTAAACTCTGATAGAGCCCTTCTCTAAGAACAGAAGGATCAATTGGGATATTCAAAAAAATCCCAGAAATTAGAAATACTGATAATGCAATTCCCACCATAATTGGTGTATAATATTTTGCAAACCTTTGGATAAATTGTTCTCTTATTGATTTCTGTTGTTCTGCTTCTTCTATCAGCTTTCTGATTCTAGCTACTGTACTTTCTTCAGGCATACGTGTTACTCGAATAATAATATAACCATCAATGTTTATAGATCCTGAAAATACTTTGTCTCCAACATCTTTATTGACTGGGATAGATTCTCCAGTTATTGGACTCTGGTCAACATTTGTTTTTCCCCAGTCTATTTTTCCATCTATTGGAATTCTTGCTCCTGGTTTAACACTTACTCTATCGCCAACAACTAAATCACCTAGAGGAACTTCTTCATGTTTTTTTCCTTTAATTAATCTAGTTGCTGTTGGTGGTGTTAAATCCATTAACTCTCTTATTGATTGTCTAGCTTTATCCATTGAAAATGCTTCTAACAATTCCGCTATTGAAAAGAGAACAACAATTTCTGCAGCTTCTTCCCACTTACCTATAATCATAGCTCCAATTATAGCGAGAACCATCAGAAGGTCTATGTCAATTGTTTTGGTTCTAATAGAGCGAAAAGCTTTAAAATAAACAGGAATTCCACCAATTACTATGGCAGGAACATAAAAAATCAGGTCATAATTTTCAGGTAGAACTCTACTTGTGCTTAAAGCAATAATAAGAAAAACTAATCCAAAAATCGCGAAAAGAAGGTTTTTGTTGTGCCTAATATTAAAGAATGATTTATACTCGTAAGTACTATCAAACCTATATCCTGATTGTTTGATATTTTTTATGAGTTCTTTTTCACTAATTTGTTCCTTGTCATATTCTACGATAAGTTTAGTGGATACGAGGTTTAATTGCACACTGTCTACACCGACTGCGTTCTGCAAATTATTAGTAACTTTAGCAACGCAATTAGCACAATCTAAACCTGTAACAATACCTCGTAACTCTTCCATTATTTTCAATTTGATTTTCCTATTAGAATTATTAAGACTTATTATTAGCCTAGAAACTACCCTGAATATAATAGAAAATGTTTTTCTTAAAGCTTTATCCACATTGTCCAACACATATTCGAAAATACATTATACTTTTTTGGAAGCAGAAAAGAACCATAGATAAACAGAAAGATAAAAATAACAAAGATGAAGAGAAATCCTATGGATATTCATGAATTTAAACAACTTCTTATTGAGGAAGCTAAAGAAAAAGAAGCTTATGTAATTGAAAAACGAAGACATTTTCACATGTATCCGGAGACAGGATATGAAGAAGAAAAAACTTCTGCTCTTATTGAGCAGGAACTAGTGAAGATAGGATATGATATTCAAAAAACGGCTAAAACAGGTATAATAGCTACATTTGATTCTGGAAAAGAAGGAAGAGTTATCGCTTTAAGAGCTGATATTGATGCACTCAATGTAACTGAAGATAGCGATAAACCTTATTGTAGTAAAATTCCAGGAAAGATGCATGCATGTGGTCACGATGCCCACGCAGCTATGTTACTTGGAGCAGCTCAAATTATCTACAAACATAAAGACAAACTAACAGGTAAAATTAAGCTGGTCTTCCAACCTGCAGAGGAAGGTTTTGGAGGAGCAAAAAAAATAGTTGAAGAAGGTCATATTTCAGATGTCGATCAGATATTTGGGATTCATGTGTGGAGAGAAGAACAAAGTGGTACTATTGCAACCAGAAAAGGACCATTCCTCGCTTCTTCTGATCAATTCATAATTGAGATTAAGGGAAAGGGCGGTCATGCAGCAGCCCCCCATCAAACCTTTGATCCAACTGCAGTACTTGTTGATATTTATAATGCAATACAAAAGATAGTGAGTCGAGAGATTGATCCTCTGGAAAAAGCTGTTATTTCAATACCAATGTTAGAGGGTAGTGATGCCCACAATATTATTCCCTCCACTGCAAAATTAGAAGGAACTTTTCGTACTTTCAGTAATGAAGTAAGAGACCACATTATGAAAAGGATACAAGAAATAGTTGAAGGTTATAGTCACGCTTGGAGATGTGAAGGAGTAGTTCAATTTGAAATAGATGGAATATATTATCCACCAACAATCAATAATGATGACAGTGTTGACGATGTTATTGAGATTCTA